>JAYTHR010000517.1:0-8942 GCA_043732425.1 Bdellovibrionales bacterium | reverse complement strand
ACGTAGAAGCAACAGCTTCCGGCGAGCTTCAGAACTTGAATCTGGATATTCGCTCTAGCTTAGGTGGCTCTTTACAAACCGCTTTTGAGAACTTGTTGAAAAATAAAATCGCTGAAGCTAACCAACAATTGCAGACTGCGGTTAATGGCGAAATCACCAAGCTAAAGTCCCAACTGACGGGCCAAACGGATGGCATTAAGAACCAAGCCAACGGCGAAGTGAACAAAGCTCAGGGCCAAATAAATACTCAGAAAAAACTAATTGATGATCGCATCAGCGCTGCAAAAAAAGACCTAGAAAGCCAAGCAAAAAAACAGTTAGGTGAATCCGGTCAAAAAACCCTAGAGGATCTGAAAAAGAAGTTCGGATTATAGAAAAAAGTTCGGATTGTAAAAAGGGTTTCGGCTTATAAAAGGGATTTGTCGATTTTCGACAGATCTACTGTTCTTTCCAATCAACAACAGAGCGAAAAATCTTAATTGTTGAATTCTGCGCCGGCAGAATTAGTGTCATCGGTAGCCGATCAACATTAATTTTTTTTGCAATTACACTATCCTTGTCCCAGATTCGCACAAATATTTCGTCATTGAGCTCCGGAAAACTTTTAAGAAACTTATTTAAATCTTCACGTGACGTATCCAATGATACGAGGATGAACTGAGCTGTATTTTTATTTCTTTTGGCGTAGGCAATTAACTCGGGAATTTCGTTAAGACAGGGGCCACACCAAGACGCCCAGAAGTGTATATACACCGCTTTACTATCTAGTATTTTAACAAAAGGTATCGAGGTTACTTTAAGATTATAATCAATATTTTCGGAAGCATTAAAAAATTCTATAATATCTTTTCTATTTAGCTCCTTCGGAGCCGCCGACACATCTGCATCCCGAGCTTCAAAAAAAGAGTGGTAATTAAAAACTCCGAAAGAAATCAGAACTGCTAGGCCCAAAAAAATTAATCCCAGTTTAATTTTCATAAGTCCCCCGCAAAAAAAAACCCAAGTTTTAGCTTGGGTTTTTTATTTAAAATATGAAGTTAAGAACTAGTCCCGAGCAAACATTGCCGATCGAGATTTAGTCTTCATCTGACGAATATTCTTTTTAGATTTTGCGGCAACAACAGACTTAGCTTTTTTAACTTTGCTCGCAACTTTTAATACTTCTTTGTTATCAGCTTTTGCGTCCTTAGCTTTAGTTGCCTTCGCAGCTTTCGCAGCTCCAACTTCACTTGTTGTAATTCCAAAGCTGTCAGTAGTTCTTGTCTTGTAATCGAAATCAACGAATTCAAGAAAAGCCATTTCAGCCGTATCGCCTGGACGGCGACCGATTTTTACAACACGAGTGTATCCGCCATCACGATCTTTAAAACGTGGAGCTACAATTTTAACTAGGCTAACCGCATTTTCTTTATTCGCTAAGCGAGAAACCAATAAACGTATTGAATTCAGGTTATCTTTTTTTGCTAAAGTTACCGCTTTTTCAACGTGGCGGCGAACTTCTTTAGCTTTAACCACTGTCGTTTTGATACGACCGTGCTCGATGACTGAATTCATTAAACCGCGGATAAGGGCCTTTAATGGGCCACTCTTACGTGCAAAATGCTTTGTTAAACGACGATGTGAAGACATAAAAAAACTCCCTATTTACTTAAAAACTAAATGTTTGTCGGCGGTGCTTCCCGCTTTACTTGCGGCATTTGATTAGGATCCCATCCTGGAGGTGGCCATCCATCGATCTTCATTCCTAAGCCTAATCCCATCTCTGTCAGTATTTCTTTAATTTCATTTAAAGATTTACGTCCAAAGTTTTTGGTTTTTAACATTTCGGCTTCTGAACGAACGACAAGTTCACCAATGAAACGAATATTTGCATTCTTTAAACAATTTGCTGATCGAACACTAAGTTCTAAGTCGTCAACAGAGCGGAAAAGATTCTCATTTAATGAAGAAGATCCCATAGACTTAACTTCATCTGATGGTTCTAAAGACTCATCGAAAGTTAAGAATATCTGCAATTGCTCTTTTAAAATCTTAGAAGCTAATGAAACCGCTTCTTCAGGCTTCAAAGATCCATCAGTCCATACTTCCAATGATAATGCATCGTAGTCAGTACGTTGACCAACGCGAGCATTAGAAACTGAGTAATTTACTTTACGAATTGGGCTATGTAAAGCATCCACGCCGATGTAACCCACAGGAAGAACTTCGTTTGAGTTCTCGACTGGAGAATAACCGCGGCCGTAAGATACAATCAACTCAGCGTTAAAATTAGCATTATTACCTAAAGTAGCGATGTGCTGATTAGGATTAAGAATCTCAATTTTTTCGCTTGTAATGATATCAGCAGCAGTAACAATACCCGGACCTTTTTTAGAAATTCTTAAAGTCAAAGGCTCAGAATTGAACTGTCTAAAACGAACTTGCTTTAGATTTAAAATAATATCTGAAACATCTTCAAGTACGTCTGTCAGAGTTGAAAACTCATGAAGAACTCCGTCGAACTTTACGGCAGTAACCGCAGAGCCCATCATTGAACTTAATAAGATTCGTCGGATCGAGTTACCTAAAGTAACACCGAATCCACGCTCTAGCGGGCGAACAACAAACTTCGCGTACTCGCTGGATTGAGATTCTTTTTCAATCTCGAATCCTTTAGGTTTAATTAATTCTCTCCAAAACTTATAATAGTGCTCTTGCATATTTATCCTTCTTGTTTATCGAGAGTAGTACTCAACGATCATACTTTCTTCGACAGAAATTGTGATTTCTTCACGCGTTGGAGAATCTTTAATTATACCTTTAAACGCAGTATGATTCGCTTCAAGCCAGCTTGGTACTGTTCTTCGCGATACAGCTTGAATTGCACTTAGAATGCTAGCAATTTCCTGGCTGCCTTTTGCTACTTCAACAACATCACCTCTTCGAGTGACGTAACTTGAAATGTTAACGCGCCTGCCATTAACCATAAAGTGATTATGAGAAATTAATTGTTTTGCTTCACGACGTGAATTTGCAAAACCTAAAGTATAAACAACGTTATCCAGGCGAAGTTCTAAGTGTTTTAATAACTCAGTACCTGTGATTTCCTTAGACTGATCAGCTTGTTCGAAATATTTACGGAATTGTTTTTCAGACAGACCATAGTATCGTTTAGCTTTTTGCTTCTCACGAAGTTGCAAAGCAAACTCAGAGAACTTCAAACGTGACTGACCATGCTGTCCTGGAGGATAAGGTCTTCTTTCAAAAGCACACTTATCCGTGTAACAACGATCGCCCTTTAAAAAGAGCTTCATGTTTTCACGACGACATAATTTACAAACAGAATTAGTTACGCAACTCATTTTAACCTCAATTAGATTCTTCGACGTTTAGGGGGACGGCATCCATTATGGGGAACCGGAGTAATATCTTTTAAAGAAAGAATTCTGATTCCAGTCCCTGCAAGAGCACGGATTGCGGGTTCACGACCTGCTCCTGGACCCTTAAGAAGAACATCAACAGATTTCATTCCGCTTTCAATTGCTTTTTTAGCAGCATCTTCCGCAGTGACTTGAGCTGCGAATGGCGTACCTTTTCGACTTCCCTTGAAACCAAGGTGTCCAGCCGATGACCAAGAAACAGTGTTTCCTGTTGGATCTGTGAAAGTAACGATCACATTTCCGAAGCCAGCATTAATATGACACTGGCCTTGAAGAACGTTTTTCTTAACTTTCTTTTTTACGATTTTATTTTCAGGTTTTTTTTGATCATTAGCCATTATTTTATCCTAGTTTTGATTAAACAATTTTCTTTTTGTTAGCGACCGTCTTTTTAGGACCCTTACGAGTTCGTGCATTAGAACGAGTATTTTGACCTCGAACAGGTAAACCTTTTCTATGTCGCGTTCCACGGTAACAGTTCACGTCTGTTAATCGTTTAATTGACATACTGATTTCACGACGAAGATCACCCTCAACTTTGAAACTTCCTTCAATTAAAGCTCGCATCTGAGCAATTTGTTCGTCGGTTAAAGCGTCAGTACGTAAAGTGTCTGAAATTCCAACTTCTTTACAAATTAAATGAGCTCGAGGTCGGCCAATACCAAAAATATATGTTAATGCGATTTCTACCCGTTTATTACGAGGTAAATCTATACCCATTAGACGTGCCATAATTAACCCTGCCTTTGCTTGTGTTTCGCGTTCTCACAAATCACGCGAATAACACCTTTTCGCTTGATGACTTTACACTTATTACAGATTTTTTTGACTGATGGTCTTACTTTCATTACATACTCCGCGCACAAAAGGTTAATTTAATTAACATTCAAAAATTATGTAGTCTAGTCTTAATTAATTTAAGCCAAGAATATCTTCAATCTCTTCTAAAACAACTTCAGGGTCCTTCGCGCCATCAACCTTCTCCAGAGCCTTTTGATTCTGATAAAAATCAATGGTTGGACCCGTATTTTTTTCAAACTGAGCTAATCTCTCGCCGATGACTTCTTTCCTGTCATCAGGCCTTTGCTTCAGCTCTCCACCGCACTTCTCACACCGATCGCCCTTTGCGGAAGGCTTGGTCTCGATATGGTAAATTTCACCACACTGAGCACACGTTCTTCTGCCGGTTAGGCGATTAACTAAGAGGCCCGAATCAATACTAAAAAAAACCACTTTATCTATTTTTTTAGCCTTTTTCTGAAGCATTTCATTCAAGCTTTTTGCCTGCGCAACAGTTCTTGGGAAACCATCAAAAATAACCGACTTGCCGGTGTTTTGAACTAAAAAATCGTCTACTAATTTAATCATCGCTTCATCGGGAACCAATTTCCCTTGGGCCATTAAATCTTGAGCTAACAAACCGACTTCGTTTTTGTTAGCTATTGCCGTTCTTAAAAGATCGCCCGTGCTTAACTGTATAAAATTATGCTTTTCTATCAGATATCGGGATTGGGTCCCTTTGCCTGATCCAGGCGCGCCAATCAGAACAATGTTCAAAACTGAACCCTCCTGCTGCGAATTTTTACACCCTTCAAGAAAGAATCATATTTTTTTGATAACAAGTGAGACTGAATTTGTTGTGATGTATCGATAGCCACACCAACTAAAATCAGTAAACTTGTTCCACCAAAATAAAATGGAATATTGAAAAACTTTGCTAACAATCCTGGTAAAATACAAATCACGCAAAGATAAACGCAACCAATAACGTTGATTCGATCCAAGACGTAACGGATAAAATCCGCAGTACTTTTTCCAGCGCGAATTCCAGGAATGAAAGCACCCGATTTTTTTAAATTCTCTGACACTTCATCGGCGTTAAACACAATGTCAGTATAAAAGAATGAGAAGAATACGATAAATAAAACAAACAAAATGTTGAAAATGATTCCGTCTGGATTCAACGAGTCCTTGATAGAATTGATCCAAGGAGTTTGAACGAACTGAGCTAACGTGCTCGGAAACATCAGTAATGAGCTTGCAAAAATTGGAGGAATTACGCCTGCAAAGTTGATTTTGATTGGTAAATGGCTTGATGCCAAAGATCCCATGTTATTATTCGCTAATTTCTGAGAATACTGAATGGCAATGCGCCGCTGAGCTACTTCCATAAAAATAACGGCAGCAATGACAGACAACATAAAACCCAACAGAACTAACGCTAACACCGCATTGATCTCACCCGTCCGTACGAGTTCGAACAAACGCTGGGCTCCACCAGGAATAGCAGCAGCGATTCCTGTAAAGATAATTAATGAGGTTCCGTTACCAATTCCTTTTTCAGTGATTTGGTCGCCCAACCACATGATAAAACAAGTTCCCGCAACTAAAGTTAGAACAGTTACAAATTTGAAAGGGAAAACGCCGATGGATCCGGAAACTAGAAGACTTTTTCCTACTGCTGAAGACTGGCCAGCTAACCATGAGCTCATTCCATAACCTTGGATCACAGCCAATAAAACTGTCGAATAACGCGTGTACTGATTAATCTTTTTACGACCTGATTCGCCTTCTTTTTTTAAAGATTCTAAGTAAGGAATCGCAGAGGTTAAAAGTTGAAAGATGATGGAAGCAGAAATGTATGGCATAATGCCGAGAGCGAATATTGAAAATTGCGATAAGGCTCCACCGCTAAAGGTGTTGAACATTCCGAAAATTCCACGATTTTGAGAATTGAAAAATTCAGAAACAGCTAAGCCATTAACGCCTGGAGTTGGTATATGCACACCGATACGGTAAACAGCTAAACACACCAGTGTGAAAATGATCTTAGACTTTAAGCTTCCAGAATCCTTGGAAGCAACTTTAGTTTCAGCCACTACTTGATTACCTCAACTGATCCACCAGCTTTTTCAATGGCCAGCTTCGCTTTTTCACTGATGAAGTGAGTTTTAACTTTTAAAGCTTTAGTTAATTCACCTTTAGCCAAAATTTTGATTTTAGTATTTTTAGTGACTAAACCAGCTTTGTGAAGAACTTCGTTATCCACTGTTCCAGATAATTTATTTAAATCGGATAAATTAATAATTTGGTAGTGAGTCGCAAACGCAATGTTTGTGAAACCGAACTTTGGTAGTCGACGAGTCAATGGAGTTTGTCCGCCCTCGAAGCCGCGGCGAACTTTTCCGCCCGTGCGAGCTAATTGTCCTTTATGACCTTTTGTCGCTGTTCCGCCCATACCAGAACCGATTCCACGACCGATTCTTTTTTTGTAGTGAGTTGATCCTGCTTTTGGTTTTAAAGATGCTAGTAGACTCATATTAACTCCGAATTATTTCTTAATTGTTATTTCAAGCAAATGCTGAACTTTACTTAACTGACCACGGTTCGCAGGATTATCAGTCATTTCAACCGTGTGATTTACTTTACGTAATCCCAAAGCGCGTACTGTTTTAATCTGGCTTTCGCTGCAGCTGATTGTTGATCTTTTTAATTTTACTAGGAATGATTTAGACATAACTAACCTTTCAATCTCTTTAATTGGCTTAATCCGTCCAAGGTAGCACGAACCGCATTGTGAGGATTACGAGTCCCTACACATTTAGTTAAGATATCTCTAACGCCAACAGCTTCAAGAACAGCTCGCACTGCTCCGCCGGCAATCACTCCAGTTCCTGCTTTTGCAGGCTTCATGATCACTTTAGCGCAACCGAATTTTCCGATAACTTCATGAGGGATTGTGCCTTCATTCAGATTGACATCGCGACAAGCTTTTTTAGCTGATCGTGTTGCTTTTCCAATGGCTTCAGGAACTTCACCAGCTTTACCGCTGCCGAAACCCACTTGACCAATTTTATCTCCGACAACAACTAAGGCCGCAAAAGAGAACCGACGTCCGCCCTTTACAACTTTTGTTACGCGGTTAATGGCAACAACTTTTTCTTCTAATTCAGCGTTCATTTTTTCCATTCATTCTCCAATTAAAAACTAAGGCCAGCTTCGCGAGCGCCGTCGGCTAAAGATTGTATACGACCATGGTATAAGAAACCATTTCTATCAAAAACAACAGATTTAATTCCTGCCTTGATAGAAGCTTCAGCTACAGTCTTACCGACCAATTTAGCCATGCTTTTTCCATCTAACTTTTGATCTAATTTTAAAGAAGAAACAGTTAGGATTGTTTGATGTTTCTCATCATTAACAACCTGAGCGTAGATATGCTTTGCACTTCGATAAACGCAAAGACGTGGTCTAGCAGAAGTCCCATTAACGGTTTTTCTGATTCTGATTTTCTTCTTCAATCTGTTAGCAGACTTACTTGAAGCATGCTTTCCAACTCGTAATTTCATAAAACACCTCTAGAAAAAAAGATTACTTACCTGCAGACTTACCGGCTTTACGTCGAATGTGCTCGCCTGCATAACGAACACCCTTACCAAGATACGGCTCCGGTGGTCTGAAGCCTCTGATTTTAGCAGCAACTTGACCAACTAAAGCTTTGTCTGCACCTATTACAGTGATAGCCGTTTGCTTATCCACCTTGATTTCAATTCCTTCAGGAATGTCAAAGTGAATTGGGTGAGAAAAGCCCAAAGACAGTTCAAGTTTTTTACCTTGAACGTTCGCTCTGTAACCCACACCGTGTAATTCTAAACCTTTATTAAAACCTTGAGATACACCGTTCACAGCGTTTTGGATAAGAACTTTGTATAAACCGTGTAAAGATTTTGATTCGCTAGAATCATCAATACGAGTTAATACAACTTTTTTAGCATCCACTTTTGCAGTGATTCGAGAATCAAGCTCGTATTTCAATGTTGTCTTAGCACCTTTAACAGTAACTAAATTTCCAACAACACTGACCTGAGTTTTATCATCAAAATTAACTGGATATTTTCCGATACGTGACATGTTTAACCTACCAAACTAGACATAAAATTTCGCCGCCAAGATTGCTCTTAACTGCGTCGTTTCCTGTCATAATCCCTTTATTTGTGCTTATGATACATTGACCTGTTCCAGATCGTACAACTGGAACTTCATCAGACTTAATATAAACGCGTTTTCCTGGCGTGCTTACTTTTGAAAGATTAGTGAAAGCTGGTAATCCGGCTTCGTCATATTTTAAGTAGACGCGCATGATTCCTTGCTTGCTATCGCGAGCCATTTTGTAGCTGCGAACAAAACCTTCTTGAATAAGAATTTTCGCAATGTTCTCGCGAACTTTTGAAGCTGGCATATCGACTTTTTCAAGTTTTGCCATTGATGCATTTCGAATATTAGTTAACATTTGTCCAATAGTATCCATATTACCCTCTTACCAGCTAGCCTTAGTTACGCCCGGAAGTTTACCATCCAAAGCTAGTGTTCTGAATGCAATTCTTGATAAACCAAATTTTCTATAGTTTCCACGAGGACGACCTGTGATTTCACAACGAGTCGTTACACGATTTGGAGATGTATTTCGTGGCAAAGCTTGCAACTTGTGGCGAGCTTCGGCTCTTTGCTCATCCGTTGTCGTTG
>JAYTHR010000516.1:0-2693 GCA_043732425.1 Bdellovibrionales bacterium | reverse complement strand
TTGCGGCCGAGGCCATGGAACTTGTCGGTATTGCTTCCAAATCCGACGAACGTGTCGATCGACTTTCCGGTGGCGAACGACAAAAGGTGGCCATCGCCAGAGCTTTAGCGCAAGAGTCATCCCTGCTTTTAGCCGATGAACCCACTTCGAATCTAGATCCTCTGGCGGCGGCCGAGATTGCTAAACTTTTACAATTTTTAGTGCGCGAAAAAAAGATGACCATCGTTACTGTTATTCATGATTTAAGTTTACTAAATTATTTGGGCGGTCGCGTGATCGGCCTTAAAAATTCTGCAGTTAAATTTGATACGCAGATGTCGACTCTAAGCATTCCCGAAATTGAAAAAATATACGCCACGGAGGTTTTGTGACGAACGAAATTTTAAAAAAAATAACACTTCCTGAAACCTGTCAGAAAATTGCCCTTTGCGGAGGCCCTTATAATAATTTTGAAGCTGTCAAAAGTTTTTTAAAAGAAACGGAAGCTTTCGAGTTTCGCTTTTGCTTGGGTGACCTAGGTGGCTTTGGACCCTTTCCCGATCGCACTATTGAACTGATCAAAGATTCTAATTTAATTTGCATCCAGGGAAATTATGACTACGCCGTTGGTCATTCCGAAAATGAGTGTGGCTGCGGTTACTTAGACACCCGTGATCGACATTTTTCTCAAGTTAGTTTTGATTACACTTTAAAAAATACTTCAGAAAAACATAAGCCCTGGCTGCGCTCTTTACCGCAGCAAATAGAACTTTCCTGGGGACAAAAGAAAATTCTTCTGTGTCACGGTAGTCCGAATGAAATGAATGAATTTGTTTGGGACAGCGAAACATCAGATGCCAAAATAAAATCTTGGCTTGAAAAATTTAAAGTCGACGGCTTTTGTGCCACTCACTCTGGACTTCCTTGGGTTCGAGAAATTCAAGCCGCCGGATTCTGGATGAATGTTGGCGTTCTGGGTCGCCCCGCCCACGAGGGCCATCGCCAAGTTTACTACGCAACGATTAATAATGATGCCGAAAACCTTAAGCCGCGGGTCCATCCGTTAGCCTATAACTATCAAAACTTGATAGATGCGATGGTGGCCGAAAATCTTCCGATTGAATTTTCCCAGGCTGTCGACCAGGGCGTGTGGACCACGTGTTCACAAATTTTGCCCGAAGTGGAACGGCCGGTTCAGCCAAGACTTAAAAATCAGAACCGATAGTCGCAAACCCTTCAACTAACTGCATCAGCCGCAAGCTAATCCTGGGTGATTTTTAGCACTTTTATCACTTATTTACCTTTGAACCGCTTAATTTTACTTCAGCTGAACTGCCACCAATTTTATGGTTGATTTCCCATCCCAGGAAATTAGAATGGCGCCAATGCTGGATTTAAATTTTGTACTGAAGAATGACTCTTCTCCGGAAGCGACAGTTGAAGCCTTACGTGAATTTTGGGATAAGGCTTTATTTAATCCTTGGCTCGAGGTCAGCAGCCGGCCATCCAAAGCCATTCGCGGCCAATTTGTCCAACTCGGTTGGCATCTTGCGGGAAGTCCCGCACTAGCAAATCCAGAAACACTTTTAAAAATTAGTGAAATCATCGAAACGATTCACTTAGGCTCGTTGATCATCGACGACATTCAGGATAATAGCCTTGAACGTCGCGGAGGCCCCACACTTCACCAAATGCACGGCGTGCCTTTAGCTTTAAATTTGGGAAACTTTCTCTATTTTCAAGCTTTAAGTCAGATCACTTCTTTGGAAGTGAGTACCGAATATAAAAACGTGGCGATGAAGCAGATTACTCTGACTTTACGGGATGCTCATTTAGGCCAAGCTCTAGATGTTTCTGTTCCCATCGATCAAGTTCAGCGCGAAATAATTCCGAAGTTAGTTGAAACAAACTTACGCCTAAAAAGCGGAGCCTTGATGAAGTTATCCGTTCACCTGGGTGCTTTACTAAATCCCCAATTTCAAAATTGGGAAGCTCTTCATTGTTTCGGAGAATCGTACGGAAGCTGTCTTCAGAAATTCGACGACATCGGCAATTTCACGATCAAAACTAATTGCAAAAAGAATTTGGAAGATTTGTTGCTGCGTCGACCAACTTGGATTTGGTCGGTATTTTCTCAGCATGCTTCAGCGTCAGAATGGAATGAGTTTTATCAAGCCGTGCAGTCTTTACCGGACACCGAAAAGCTAGCTTTGTTTCTAAAGACATCCGTACTTAAACAAAAAGCCTACACCTTAGCTGTCGAAGACCTTCATCGAAATATGAATGTGCTTCGGGAACAGTTTTCACTTCACGAATCCTCGGTCGCCTATCAGATGGCGAACCAATTAACAGAAAGATTGTGTCATGCCTACTAAGAAAAAAGTTGCCGTTATCGGAAGTGGTTTCGGCGGAATTAGTTTAGCCATTCGTCTACAAGCCCAAGGCTGCGACGTCAAAATTTTTGAAAAGCGAGACATGCCCGGCGGGCGTGCCTACGTTTACAAGGAAAAGGGCTTTACGTTTGATGCGGGACCAACGGTCATCACGGCTCCTGAGTGCCTAGAAGAACTTTTTCAACTGACCGGAAAAAAAATGGCAGACTATGTTGAAATGATTCCCGTAAGTCCTTTTTACCGTCTTTTTTGGGATGATGGTTTTCAGTTTGATTACTCGAATTCTGCCGACGAACTTTATGCCCAGATTGAAAAAAAATC
>JAYTHR010000515.1:0-2701 GCA_043732425.1 Bdellovibrionales bacterium | reverse complement strand
GAAAGCCACCTTTCTCACCGTAGGCATTGCGAAAATCTTGAATCGAGGATCCGCCTGCGGCTATAGCCTCCGCTAAAACAAGTTGAACCTCGCGCCACAATTTATGATATTGAAGAGCGGTGACACGATAAGCTTTCTTGTGGGGCTTTATTCCCGCTCGGTAAAGCGCCTCATTCGCATAGATATTACCCACTCCGACTAAATATTTTTGATTCATTAATGCTGTCTTGACGGCGACATTCATTCTTTTAAAGTGCGTTGTGAGCTCGTTCCAGTTCACACTCGGACCTAGGGGTTCTTGGCCAAAGTGTAAAAAACGAGAATCTAAATTTTCATTTTGGTAAAAATCAAATTCACCAAATCTTCGGGGGTCGTGATAAACGATTATCTTACTTGCATTTATTCTTATCGCCAAATGATCATGAGTTTTACGCTCCCAGCTTTCACTTTCCACGCGCCAGGACCCGGTCATCCCTAGATGACTGATGACGCTGCCTGATTCAAACTGAAAGATAATAAATTTAGCGCGCCGATAAATTTTAAGTAATTTCTGTCCGTTTAACTTTTTTATTTGAGTTACGGGAATTTTATTGCGTAGATTTTTTCTGAAAAAAATAAACTCCTCAACCACAACCTCGGGCTGAATTATTTTATTTAAATTGATCGTCGTAATTTCAACTTCAGGAAGTTCTGGCATGGAATATGAGTCCTTAAATATAAGTTCTTAAATATGATCTCGGACCAAATCAAGTAATATTATCTTAAGATCGTATTTAGAAAATTCAGCTTGAATTTGTTTTGCCGCCTTAAGAGAGCTTTCGTCACTAAGAATTTTTTCGATAGTCTCTCGCAGTATGTTTTCTTCGGCATTCCAGTAGCGCAGCATAATTCCGGCTCTCCGTTGCTCCACATGAGGCATATTTAAAAGATGGTCATTATTACAAATAATACCAATCACGGAAACGCCGCAGCTCAATGCCGCATGACAAAGCGGAGACCCACCGTTACAAATAACTAAACCTACCTGTTGTAATACCAAATCTAACGGTAAAAAGTCAGTCATGAAAACATTTTCATATTGGGGAAGATCGATCTTTATCCCCGCCAAGGCAACTATGACCTCGACATCCATCGCGGCTAATAGTTTTAATAAGGAAGGTAAACCATCCAGATAACCCGATGAACCCAGACTAATAAAAATTCTAAATTTTTCAGACTTCATTTTCGGCCACCAGTCCGGAAGCTTTGCCGGTGACGACTAGTAAACAGGTCCAACAAACACCTGGTTTTTCGATTGAATTTTTAGTGGAACCAGTGGTCGAATGGTTAGGTTGTAAACAGTCTCGCCTAAAAAATGCACGATCGGCGCCTCCGGCATTGGATAAGTCAACTTGCTCTCAGTGCTCCAGTAGGCATTCGTGATATTAAAATATTTAATTTTTCGAAGCCGACTACTAACAGTTAAGGAATGACGAAAATCACCAATAACTAAATCGGGCTTAATACGATCCAGAATTTGTAGGTCTTCTTCAATATGCTTTTCGAAAGTAAGCCGGTCGTAGATGGGTTTATCTTGAACCACGATTTCTGTGAATAAGGCAGGATCAAGGCTGCTAGTTTCAATAAACTGAATATTTTTACCTCCGACCCAATTTTTAAAAATTGGCTGACTTGCTAGATACACATCGTACAAATCCAAGTCTAAAATTTCTATCCATTTTAGCGGATGTAAAAATTGAGCTAAGGTAACTGCGTGAGCAAAAAAGTTGATTTTTTTCCGCTGAATACGGGCCTCGAAGTTTCTAAAAAACTGCTGCGCCAAGCAAATGAAAAAAAGTAGATCACAATTAGCAAAATAGCTTCTTCAACACCTACTCTGAATTACAATTATTCCCGAATTCCGTTAACAATCAAAGCATTTTGCGGACATCAAAAATCCTAGAAAGGCTTTTCGCTTTTCTGACTAGACTTTTGTAGTGGTTTACCATCATCGATTTAGATTCTGTTTTTGATCTTATTATCTCATAGCCAAATATAATGGCTGTCCTTACACTGACGTTATGAAAATAATTTTGGAACTTTTAAACGTCAGCAAAACTTATGGTGTTGGCGACGCCACCGTCTTTGCGCTGCAAGATATTTCACTCACGATCGCGGAAGGTGAATTTACCGCATTCGCCGGAAGTTCCGGCAGCGGGAAAACAACGTTACTGAATATCATCGGCGGGCTTGATAACCCCACTTCGGGTGAAGTTAAACTTCAAGGTCAAAGCCTGGTGAATTTATCAAGTCGTGAACTTGCAGATAAGCGCCGCCATCATCTTGGTTTTATTTTTCAAACTTTTAATTTGCTACCCGTTTTAACGGCCTTAGAAAATGTAGAGTACCCACTTTTACGTTTGGGTTTAAGCACTGAAGAGATAAAAAAAAGATCGTTAGAGGCCATCGAGCGTGTCGGACTTAAAGCCGTTATGAATCATCGCCCAAATCAAATGAGTGGTGGACAACGTCAGCGTGTGGCGATTGCACGCGCGATGGTTCACCGCCCAAAAATTATTTTAGCGGATGAGCCCACGGCCAATCTTGATAAAAAGACAGCGGCTGAAGTTGTGGGACTCATGCGAGCTCTTAATCTAGAAAGCGGCGTGACGTTCTTATTTTCTACTCACGACCCGATGATCATGGATGCCGCTCAGCGACT
>JAYTHR010000514.1:0-9067 GCA_043732425.1 Bdellovibrionales bacterium | reverse complement strand
CGATACCGACATTGCCTGAAGCATCAATTCGCATCCGCTCTGTTCCCGCAGTCGAAAACCCAAGAACATCCGCGCCTGCATTATATAATCCAAGTGTTGTGCCACCCACACCCAGGGCTGGCACTACCGCAGATCCTGCTGCTGTGATCAACGGCCCCGTCATTGTGCCGCCAGCTTTTGGTAATTTAGTCGCGTCATCGATCGCCACACTTGTAGCCGTCGTGATTCTTCCTTTAGTATCCACAGCTATTTGCGCCACTTGCGACGATGAGCCATAGGTTGCAGCACCAACACCAGTTGTTACTAGCGTGGGGCTTGGGTAAGTTCCTGTCAGATCACCACCAGCCGCTGATGATCCCGCTTGAATCGCGCTGGCGAAGCGTGCATCGTTTCCTGCCGCTGCGTTTCCTGCGGTAGTTCCGTAAGTGACACTGATGACGCCGCCTGCTGCTGAAGATAAACCTGTTCCTGCTTGCATCGCACCCTTAACCGTTGTTGATGCATCGTTAATTGAAACCGCAGGATTAGCTCCGGCAGAAACAACGATCGGAGCCGTTCCCGTCACAGTTGCAACGGCAACCGAAGCCACGCACGATAAGACACCCGGACTACCTGTCGAGGTAAGTACAGTGCCACCCGTACAATTTGGTAAAATCGAAAAGCGTAAAAAGTCAGTGATGTTTTGACCTGAAAATTTTTGTGCGTCACCTGCGTAGTTTGAAAAGGGCACACTGGTAATCTCGACGGAAGGTAATGTTTGCCAACCAGTCCCTGAGCCATCATTAAATTGCAAAACTATTTTTCTAGCATCTGTTCCCGTAACTGAGGGTGTGTAGGTCGTGACGACGTTTTGGCACGGAAAAGGAGTCGCTAAGTTGTTATTATAAATAGATGAATAATTCGTCGCGGGCACGGGGAAGCCTCTAGTTCCAGTTCCTAAACTAAAAATAACTAGTCCTGCCGAACCCGTCATGCTGACGCTAGTAAAATCTTCGACATACAAGATACATGTTCCCGAAGGATCAACGGTGGTAAATCGAAAGTTAACTGCTGGGTTATCTAAGGCGGTGCCGTCAGGGCGATATATTTTGGATTGAAACGTCATTGAACTAGGAACAGCAAAAGCTTCCGTGCTAAAAAATAAAGCAACAACGGCAAATAAGCTGGTGATTAACGATGATAATCTCATCTGTGCTTTTCGGCAAATAAACGGACTTGCTTTAACAATTGTTACTTTAATACTAAACGTCAGCTAGCTAGAAAAAGGTCTTGCGCCAATATAAGCGGTTATAAGTCGCTGAAGCAGTTTAAAATCTATTTTGCAAAAGTTGTATGCGCGTGTCTTATTTTGAAACGAGGACTCGATAAACTTAAATTGTTTATAACTTTCAGCTTTAACAAGGCTCATTTGTATCCGACAAGTTCAAAGTAGGAGTCTACTTTGAAATTACGTCATCTTATCAAATTACTGCCGACTTCTATTCGACATTCATTACTACGATCGAAATTGACCTTTGATGAAGCCGTTCCAGAAAACATCGTTTTCAAAGTGGCAGAAAGTCGTGATGAATTGGAACAAGCCTTTCGTGTTTTGCATGATGCCTACGTGGGGCAGGGATACATGGAACCCGATCCTTCAGGTCTGCGAGTCACGAAATACCATGCCTTACCAACAACAACTATTCTGATTGCAAAAGAAATTAATAGCGGCGTTGTTGTAGCAACAGTATCGATCTTTCGTAATACAGAGATGGGTCTGCCACTGGATTCAATTTTTCCAATGGACGAACTTAAAAAGAAATACAATCATTTGGCTGAAGTTTCTTCCTTAGCGATTCGGTCCGATTACCGCAGTAAACCTGAACAAATGCTTTGGCCCCTACTACGCTATTTTTATACTTATTTACGGCATGTCATGCGCGTTGACGCTTATGTCATTGGAGTTCATCCAAGTTGGCATGATCTTTACACAGGAATCTTGGGATTTACAAAACTGGAAGGATTTGAATCAGCGAAATATAATTTTGTGAATAATGCTCCGGTGGCCGCCTACGTCGTCGATGTGTTAGAACAGGAATTTAAATTTTATAAATTTTATAACCACCTACCAGATCGCTCGAACTTCCATCGCTATTGCACGCAGGTTGAACTTTGCAAGAAACAACACAAGTTTCCTCAGCACCGCTATTTTTCAGTCCAAAGTCTTGTTATGTCCGCTGAAAATTTTAATTATTTTTTCGCGCAAAAAACCGATGCCATCCGACTGCTGACAACTCACGAAAAAACGATCATTCAAAATTTATATCCTTATGGGTTATATTCGGAAACTATTTTCGGAGAAAATGGCTACTTACCTCACATTTTAACCAGGCCTTTGCGACTGACCACACGGCTTGATGCAAAAATAAAAATTGAGGACTCCTTTGCAAATGATTCCATGCTATCCGTTTTAGACTTTTCGCGCAAAGGACTCAAAGTTAAATCAAAGCGCCCTTTGCCAGCTATGGTTGATCTGCGCATAGCTGTGGGGCAATTTGATAGTTGTTATGTGACGGCTGAAATGCGATGGCAATCGGATGAAGTCTATGGGTTTCAGATAATAGCCGCTGATCAAGCTTGGTCCGATTTTATTTTTGAAATGCAGAGCCAGTTTTCGCAATCTGCGACTTTGAATCAAACCGCATTAAGACTAATAAAAACAAAAGCTTCTTAATTGAAAGTTTTCAACTCTATTTGAGAGTAATAGAATTAGTTCTACAAAATCCATCCGTGCCGCTGGACCTACGGTCAGTTAGTTCTAGATGTAAGATCAGTAAACTTTGTCGGCGGTCTTCACGATACATATAGTGATGCAGAATGAAAAAGAAGTATTTTTAAGATCGTTACAATTAATTTTAGATCCAAGCGATCTTCATCTTCATGATTCCGAATCGGCGCTTGCCGAAACGAACACGCTGTCACTTCACCGATCAGTGCTAGGCGTTGTATATCCACGAAACATCGAACAATTAAAAAATATCGTCACACATGCAACAAAGCATGGCATCGAACTTTACCCGGTTAGCCAAGGAAAAAATGTTGGTTACGGGGATATGACTCCGACAAGCTCGGCTCAGCTTGTCGTCGGGCTTAAATATCTCAATGCCATTCGATTTTTCGATTCTGAAAACGGAGAAGTTGTTGTTGAGCCCGGGGTCACGCAAGCGCAACTTGCCAATTTTTTAAAGCAGAACGATGCGAAGTATTTAGCGGACATGACCGGCGCTTCTCCCGAGGCCAGTATTATCGGAAACTGTCTTGAGGCTGGATTTGGTCACACGCCTTTGGGTGATCATCGAAAAAACATTTTACAAATGGAAGTGGTCCTTGCAGACGGAAGCTTGTTAGAAACTTCCGAGATGCCAGCGATCGGGCCTGACCTGACACAACTTTTTGTACAATCTAATTTTGGTATCGTTACTGCTATTCGAATTCCCTTATTTCCAATTCCTGAAAAAATAGTAACCTTCACTATTTCGTTTGCGTCAGAGGAAGCCTTCTTTCGCGGAATTTCAATATTACGTTCGCTTCGAAAAGATGGAACATTTTCAAGCTTAGCCCATACGGGTAACGCCGTTCGCACATTGATGACAAGCTCTCGTTTTCCGAAAGACCGTAATCCTGCAGAGGTACTGACTGAAAAAGATTGCCATGAAATTCTAAATCAAAAAAGTCCAATCGATTTTGGCTTATGGGCCTGCATCGGCGGATTTTATGGCTATGCCAACGAGGTCAAAAGTAAACAAGCTCGTTTAAAGAAATCATTAAAAGGAACCGCGACAGTTAAGTTTTTCACGGACTCTAAAATAGACTTCTTAGATCGATTCTTAACGTCGCGACTAGCACTAAAAATAAAGTCACTTGATTTTATTAGAGGATCATTTTCGTCCTTGAAGGGGTTGCATGGGATCATTCAAGGAAAACCTTCAAATCATACGTCAGAAAATATTTTATGGCGCGTCGAGGATAGGAAAAATTTAGGATTAATGTGGCACGCGCCCGTTTTTCCAGCGACAGAAAAAGACTGCTCATCCCTTTTAACTGCGGCACGAAAAATATTTGCCGAATTTCGTTTCGAGATGCCGGTCACTCTTACTTTGATCAACGCAAAGCACATGGTTGCCGTATTTAACATAAGCTATGATAAGGCAAACGCCGATGAAACTGCACGGGCTCTTGCGGCCTATCATAAGCTTGGCGAAGCAACTTCTAATTTAGGATATTTCCCCTATCGCTGCGGCTTGTTGAGTCAGCCAGCAAGCTACTACACCACTCAACAGTATAGTTTTTTGAATAAAATAAAAGCTGTCGTAGATCCTGAAAATATTTTAGCTCCGGGGCGCTATGGAATTAGCGGGGAACACCAAAGCTAATCTTGGTATTACTTTCCGCTTCTAACTTTTAAAGGTGAAGATCCTCTTTAATTTGGAAACCAGCTGTAAGAAAATCCAGGGCAAGGTCCAGCCGGTGGAAGTGGCAAATCTTCATTCGCATCACGCGTGGGAAATTGTACGGCAGGATCGGAAGCTAAAATATTACTGACGGACATATCCGTACTTAAATCAGTTCCCGAAAGAATATTGAAAAATTTATTCTTCACGTAGCTAGCTCCTAATCCCGCAAAAGTATTTCCGGTAAAACTAAAAGTTGAAGCCGCATTATTTGGTGAAGCATCAAACTGCCGGTATAATAAAAAATAACCATTGGTCGTGTTGTAATTCATGATTAAATTATTTTGAAACGTGTAATCTTGGTAATAGTTTCTTGAACTTAACGATGCGCCTTCATCAGCATAACTCATTAACGCCGGATTCGTGGTGCTTGTCCCTTCGGATAACACGCTGTTTTCAACCAGGGCCTTCCCGCCTTGCGGAAGATTAATTAAATAGCTATCCTGCGCGTCACTGCTCGCGGCATTTTTTGATCGTCGACTTGTAAACGCTGAACACTGCACTGTGGTTTGTTGGGCCCGTGATTTTAATTCGTGACCTTGAAATGATCTTGCAAAGACACTTTGTTTTACCACTAAATGGGCGGTCGCTGCGGCCGCATAGATGGTGTGTTCGTACCCTGATCGACCCAGTCGTTGAAATTTTGATTTCTGCACTAAAATAAATCCACCCGGTTGACCACCGTCGAGTATGCCCTCTTGTCCATCATGAAAATAGCTATGAGAAATAATTAAATTTTTTCCTTGATTACGAATTCCCGATCCGTTTCCACCATTTCCTGCCGAGACGTTCATGGCGGTAAATTCTAAATTCACGAAACGAGTACTTTGTGCGTTATTAACAAACAGTGCTTTTTGAATTCTAAAGGGAGTACCATACTGATTGCAGCTAGCCCCAGAAATAATCGGTCGACCGCAAACACCGACAATTGTTAAATTATCGACGTTCAAATTCATATCGCAAGCGCGCCACGTATTCTGGGCCGGAGTCCCATTGTAAACTAATTCAACACGCGTTCCGGAAGCTAACCCGTTAATATAAGCCCCGTCTAAATCTAATGAAGCCGAGGTAATCGTGCACCCGGGCCACGTATCTCCGGGACTACAAATTCGCACCACCGGAGTTAAACTATTGTCGATCGAAGTTTTTGGACAATAAGCAAATGGATCCGTGGCTCCAAGTCCGCCGTCAGTAATGCTGGCTAAGGGAATCAAAGTAGGAATCGGTGATGGGGGTGGCGGACCGGCTGGTGGCGGAGGTCCACCCGCCGCCGGAGGGACGTAAGTGGGATCAATAGAAACTACGATGGGCCCCGTTTGATTCCCCACAGAATCTTGCAGATAAATCGAAAAGACATCGTTATTAAAAGTGGTCGATGGAACATTGTAAACGCAAACTTTTGCCGCGCAAACAACGGCGCCCCCGCGCTGGCTGGCGCTGACAAGAACAAAAACAGAAAAATCAGAGGCATCAATCACATAAGTCGATAAATCAAGTGTCCAGGTACTACTTCCCGAGCCAGATAAAAAGCTAGCGTACGTGGTAAATTCAGATTGCGAAATCGCCAGCGGGCCTGCGAAAGAAATCGGATTTAAAATCGGCCCCAAAGAATCAATTTTAAAGGCTGAAGATAAAGCAATCGGAACCGTATCCGCAGAACTAGTAACCTTAATTAAAAACTGAACGCCATTCAGCAAAGGCGCATTAAAATTATAAGTCCCGGTATTTGAAAGATAGGGCTCAATAAGATTCCAAGTAAGTCCATTATCTGCAGATAAATAAACACTTAGTATTTGGGGCTGCAAAGATTTAAAAGGCCAAGAAATCAGAACCGGCGATCCCCCTTTTAAAACAACCGGAGAAGCGACTGAAAAGCTAATTTTTTCCTGCGTGAGAACATCCGCAGCAGCTAGCGATGACGAATCCTGCGACGAGGAGCCACAAGAAAATAAACTTACACTACTTAATAAATTAAGTAGTATAAAAGTTTTCTTAAAAGTCATCATTAAAGCACTCTTCAAAGCTTAATCCATTTCTTCGCACTAAGGCGGAAATAAAACTTTCTGCAAATTTGTTCCCGAATTTAAAGCCGTTGTTCCCCGTTTTAATTTATCGCCAGTCCCCAGCTGCGCCACCGAATTATCGCCCCAGCATTTCACATCATTATTTGAAAGAACGGCACAAGTCGTATTTCCACCAGCCGACAGCCGAAGGATTGTCGTCCCGGGTCCAACGTCCGCAAAAGCTAAATTATTTCCCATTTGTCCGTTGATAGCACCCACAGTATTTGTCGTTCCAAGTCCTAGTTGGCCCCAAGTATTGTCGCCCCAACACTTTGCACGTCCATCAGTGAACAGCGCGCAGTTATGACGATCGCCCGAGACAATTTGTTTAACAGTGTAAGGAACGGCTGCGACATCTGTTCCGAGATCGATGGCACGAAGATTATCACCCATCTCTGAAGAGCTATTAAGCGGGACAGGTCCGTTTCCAGCAGAACCGTTATTATTCGTTACGCCAATTCCGAGTTGCCCCACACTATTATCGCCCCAGCATTTTACTTTTCCTAAATCACTGAGTGCACAAACATGCCCTGTACCTGAAGTTATTGTAGCCGTTTTGAAATTTCCTAAGTTAACAAAAGTATTTCCTGGCGTCACGGTTGTGTTAACGGCATTACCAAAGCCAGCCCCAATCCGACCAAGTGTTTGTGAATAATTAGTTCCCCAACAGTGCACGTCACCTGTCGGGTTTGCTAAAACTAAGCACGCAAAAGCATGATTAGGAATAAATGCGTTGCTGTAGGCATTTATGATAGCGCGCGAAGAAGTTATATCTTTAACTGGGCCAATATTCGTTAAGAGTGTTGGGGATGAACTATCGCCAGAAGCATTCCCGTAACCTAACATTCCAGCGTAATTAGACCCCCAAGAAAATAGTTTTCCCGTGTCAGTTAAGGCAAACATTCCGAAAGTTCCTGCCACCTTTACAACTTTGGAATTGAATCCAGCCTGAGCATTTAAGGTGGCTCTGTTTAAGGTAAAAGTGGTGTCGACGACTTGTTGATCATGCGATCCCACATCTAAAAATGGTGGCGAATCGCTTCGACCCAGTTGTCGATCTCCGTTGGCGCCGAAACAGAATAACTCGCCGTCATTATTACCAGATAATATTCCACAGGTACTTTTGTATCCGGCAAAAACATCTTTTACCGTTCGTAGCGGTGACAGCGGAACTTTATTTAATCCAGCACCCACCTCTTGCGGCTCATCACCTTGAATGAAAGTGCGGTAAGCACCTAATTGACCGAACTGGCGACCGCCCCAACATTTAATAACATCTGTGATGCTAACGGCGCAGGCGTGATTTTCACCCATACTGAAAGTCTTTACAGAAAACGGCTGCGCACTACTTAAGATCACTGGTTGCGCCGTAGGACTGTAAGGTAGAACTAAAGGATCAGCACCGACGCCAAGAAGTCCCCAAGTATTACTTCCCCAGCAAACCAATTGATTGGGGTTAGTCGCATGTGATAATCGGGCACAAAAAGTTCCTGATGAGCCTTGAACTTCTTGAAGCACGTAGCCTGAACTTTGAAACATCGATAAATCCACTTGGGTGGGTGCAGAGTACTGTGGCGAAGCCACCCGAGCAATTTGTCCCTGATCATTTTTTCCCCAGCAAAATAAATTATAATTGCCGCTGACTGAATTTAGGGTCTTCGCACAAAAAGTTTGATCACCGTTAGAATATAAATTTGTTACGGTTTCATTTACTGGGAAAGAAACCGTGTTGTAAGGTGGCGCTGTTATTTCAGTTGGAACTAAAGTCCCGATGCCTAACATCCCGAACTGATTTGAACCCCAGCACTTAACAATTCTAGCCCCTGCCCCGCCGTCGAAAAGGCCGCATCCCGTAAAACGAGTCACGGCCACATCCAGAGCATCTAATTCAGCGCCCGAATTAGCATTCGAGGTCGCAAAAATATTAGCGATCTCAGGATGCGGAAAGCCCGCCGAAAAATAAGATGCAAGTCCAGCTGTCCCGGTACTTCGTGGAATGCTGAGAATCCAGTTATTATAGGAACCACCGTTTTCTAATGCGGCGACGTTATTTTGGTTATAACCACCGTACCCGTTTAAGCAAACAATTCGTTTTTTATTAGCGTATAGGCTCGCATAATTGGTCGGCATCGTTTTCAAAGTAGAATTATTTAATAAGATCACAAAGCAACTAACATTTCCGCCCTGACCTAGCGGAGCACTTGCATTTGAAAACTTTAGCACGGCACCCATTTTGGAAATAATCTGGCCTGCAGAACCGTCAGCAACTCCGTAAGTAACATAATCCAAAAGACTCGTGGAACCAGTGGCGTACGTGCTATCACCCGAAGACGGCCCAAATTCACTATCCTCACCGATACAGGTCACCTTATTATCCGTCGTGGTGTAGCACATATTATGACTGACACCGTTTTTATCTATTCCTATTAATTTATCTAAAAAATTTGTTCCCCCAATTATATCGGACTGAATTCTGAAGGATGACGAAATACTCAGCGGATGAGCTAACGTATC
>JAYTHR010000513.1:0-2715 GCA_043732425.1 Bdellovibrionales bacterium | reverse complement strand
CGGTAATTTTTTTACCGATGAATCTTTTTTCAATTTGTAACCTAACGGCTTCAACTTCGGCTAATTCGGGCATGTTATATCTTCTTTTTTTATTTCAGTTAAAAGTTAAAAGCTGCAGCTGACTTTAAGATTCAAACATATTTTTTTCATTCATCTCTTCATAGTGGGCAATCCTTTTTGTAAACACCAAGCTGAAATTCGCTGAGCCGTGGACCTATTCAAAAGTCTCGTCCTGAGACTTTTGAATAGGTCCAGTCTTTTAAATAAATAATCTTGAATTGATCCAATAAGTGCACCAACTCAAACAGGTTTATTTCGAGACCTCTCTTCAGACTAAGCAGGATAGAACCCTTGTTAAGATTAAATAAAAATATTTTTTTTAGGTTAAACCCTTAAAAACATTATGAATATTCCGAAGAGTTGGAAGCATGTCAAACTTTGGATGTAATTTGGTTAAATTATTTTTACTTTCTGTGTTGTTATTTTTTAACAGCAAAGTTTTTGCTGATGAAATTTGTGAAATTGAAATTCGTGCTAATGATCCAAAAGCAGTCATTTCTATCGATGGAACGTTAATAAATTCTAGCCATCAGTTTATTGATTGCAAGGAGACTCCACAAAACATCATTATCGCGGCTCCGGGTAAAAAACCTTTTGTGCGCGTCATACCTGCCGCTTCCGATTTCAATAAGGACGATAATTTTTGGAATGTTCGTTTGCAAAGTTACAGCGATCATGCGCCGGTCAATCAAGTTCAGGATTTACCAAATGTTTCGACCGAAGTGGATCGACTTCGTGATGTCGTTGCGGGAATAAAATCCGCTCGTCCGGCACCAGCAGCCGTTACCGAAACTGCCGTGGTGACAGTAAAAGTCATTACGTCTCCGGAAAAAATTAAGCCAACCCCAAAAAATGCTGCCAATTCCCATCCCGTTAAAATGAAAACTCCGGCAAAAAAATTAACCAGCGCCAAGATCACTCCAGACGAAATTTTGAAAAAAGAAAAATTACCAACCAGAAATATGAGCTCGCTTCAAAATCCGATTCGCCATTTTGATTTAGAACGTGTCAGTGGAACATTTTTTCAGATCAAAGCCATTTCGAAATTTAAAGCTAGTCGCAGTCAGGTCATAACCCGGTTGAAAGGTTTTAAAGAAAAGTTAGGCGGAGTTAAAATAACTGTGTGTGGAAACCCTGAATCGGAAAACAATTACCCGTCTACTTTGTTATTATTCGGACCTGTGCAAGACCCCCAGGAAGCATCGAATTTAGCAAAACGTTTAGGCTCAAATACGATACAAGTGCAAGATCCGGTATGTGAGAAAAATTCGAAAATTAGTTTTCGCTTTGAAAATTAAAAAAGGTTGAATCGATGAAATATGGCACGCTGATGGAAAATTTTAAAGTAAAACAAGCCTCTGGAATGATGGTTGTTTTATTCATTATTTTCTCTTTAAGTGCCATGACGGGCTGTAGTCAGTCTGTGGATGAAGTGACGATCACGGGGCACGGCCGACCGACAATTCCTCCGACCTTAAATCGTAACATGATTTATAATGTTGATTTAACGGGGACCAGCGAAATTATTCCAACGTCGACCACAAAAATTTTGGGTGATCACTCGCTGGGTGGCACAGCACTTCGAACCATGAGTTCAAGCGCGTCCCTCCGAATGACAAGTGGAATTGGTATCGAGTGATTCAAATTAAAAAACCACTTTATTATATTTTAATCATTTTTTGCATGAGCTTAACTCCTGGATTTGGCACCGTAGCGATTGCGCAAGCGGTTCCCCAAAAAGTTGTATTCCAAGGATATTTAACGGATACAGCAGGAGTTCCCCTAACGACTCCGAATGATATGCGCTTAGGACTTTATGTTGATGGAATCCGGTATTGGTATGCGGAGTACTCGACCGTTAGTTTTTCAAATGGACGTTTTTCAGTTTTCTTGGGCGATTCCACACAGGGTGGTCAAGCTTTAAATACGGCGACAGGATTACCGATTGCTAACTCGAATTTACCAATCACTGCGGGCACACTGTCTGCCGTCACTTCTGCTTCATTGGTTGAAGTCGAAGTCGAAATCTTGGTCGGAGCCACATTCGAAGTGATGTCTCCGCGCACAAAAATAGGTACAGCAATGTTCGCACTTTTAGCTGATAACGCCCGACGCGTTGGAGGCTACACAGCAAATCAACTAGCCAAAATAGATGGAAGCGGACAAATCACTTCACAAAATGGAACGCCGGTCATAGATCCCTCAGGCAACTGGATCGGCCCCGGCCTTACCGGAGCAACTGGTTCTACTGGTTCCACTGGAAATACCGGAGCAACAGGCGTAACAGGTTCTATTGGTGCAACTGGAGCAACTGGAAGTACTGGAGCAACAGGAAATACTGGAACAACTGGTTCTACCGGTGCGACTGGAATTACTGGAGCAACAGGTTCTACTGGTTCTACTGGTTCTACTGGTTCTACTGGTTCTACTGGTTCTACTGGAGCAACAGGTTCCACTGGCGCGACTGGAAATACCGGAGCAACAGGTTCCACTGGCGCGGCTGGAATTACTGGAGCAACTGGTTCCACTGGCGCGACTGGAATTACTGGAGCAACAGGTTCTACTGGTGCAACTGGTGCGACTGGAAATACCGGAGCAACTGGTTCCACTGGCGCGACTGGAAATACCGGAGCAACAGGTTCTACCGGTGCGACT
>JAYTHR010000512.1:0-2723 GCA_043732425.1 Bdellovibrionales bacterium | reverse complement strand
AAAATAGCATACCCTCGCCAGCAGCGCTTTAACAAAAAGCGAACTGCAGCGGGTGAATCTAAAACAGGAAACAAATTTCATGGTGGCAAAGCCAGAACGCGAAAAAGTGTAAAAGCTTTAGACGCTTTCTACATAGGGTCGGGACCAAAGCTGGGCGTGCCTGAAGAAAATTACTCAACACCGTATTTTCCGAGAATTTTTTTGTACTCGTTAGATTTAATAAATTTGTCGAAGATTTCCTGTAGAGTTTTAATATCTGCGTCGGAAGTGTCTCTATTCGCAGCCACCCATAGTTGCTGACTAAAAATTTTCAGACCTTTTTTTAGTTCTCTTTTCTCCACAATTTTCTGTGCTGATTCTCGTCGAATAAAAGGAGCCACGACATCTTGAGTGATCCAAACGTCATCACGGTCTCCGGCTAATTTTTTCCAGTTATCGAATTCCGTGTAACCCGGGTCAAAGAACGCATCACTTCCGGCACCCAATAATTTCTTCGTCTCGGTCTCGGGAGGACTTGCGGCTAAAGCTCCGATGCGATACTTTTTTAAATCTGCCAAGGTTGTGATGTTAACTTCTGGTTTTAACGAAAAAGCATGGCAGTTTACGGTCACGATTAAAGAGATCCACTTGTACAGCGGTTCACGCGCTTCGGTTCTGGTTAAAGGAAAAATCAAAGAATTTTTTTCTTTTTGCGCCGTTTGCTGGGCTACGGGCCAAGAGCTCCACTCGGTTTTAATTTTTCCGTCCAAACCAGATTGTGCTAAAGCCCCGCTGATCACTTCGCTAAAAAGTCCATCGTATTTTCCGGTGGAACCTTGAAAATTCATAGTGTACGGAGGAATTTCTCCGGTCACTATTTTGAAAGGACCCGATAAGGTCGCCGCAGAGGTCGCAGAACTTAGGCAAAGAATAAATAAGTTGACTAGATTTTTCATGACGAACTCCTTGTGCAATTTTTAGTTTTTTAATGGTGGCTTCAAGAATAAATTAATTAAGGACTGTTTACAATCAGGATATGAAGTAAAAGACTTGTTCTATAGCAAGACCTTGGTCTTTCTATTTAATCGGGCATTCTGCAGGCGGGGCGAATTTGTCTTCGTTCTGGCAAGAATCCCTATCTCATAAAAAAAAGCCAGTTAAAAAAATCTGAATTTATGCAGCTGTCCGATGCAGAAAAATTATTTGGTTATCTTTTTGCTTATTCGAATCAGAGCGCCATTTCTGGAGCTTCTATTTCTATTAAGAAATAATAACAACCATAAAAAAGGAGAATGAATGATGAATAATTTAAAAAAAAATAATATTTTTACGAAAAAGGTTTTAGCAAAGATAGCTGCCGTTTCCATGTTAGGAGTTTTTGGTTGTCCGCAATTACAAGCCGAAGAAAATTTTTTACCGCAGGGTGGGGGCACATACCAGGGCGCACCGGGCGAAGTGACGGGTACGGCTCCCACGGTATTAACAGCGCGATTAAGCGCGTTGAATTCGCGAGACACCTTATCTGGGCGCCAAACTGGTTTCGCGGTGATTCGAATCAATGGTGATCGCATCACGGCACAGATTCACGCGACCGGAATGGATCCGTCCTTTATGCATATGGCGCACATTCATAAAGGGGATCACTGTCCGGAACAGGTTCGTGACGACGCCAACCATGATGGAGTATTGGATGTCATCGAGGGGCTCCCTGCGTATGGACCGGTTCTTGTTAATTTCGGGGCAAATATTAGTTCTTTAGCCGCTTCCGCGATGGTAGGCGTACCGATGGCCAACGCCGCCGGAGTCGTTAACTATTCAGGGGCTGGTTCGTATGATTCACTTGTCGCTGATTTACATAATCGAGCCGCTATGGATCCCGCAACAGGAATAGCAAAATTAGCTGCCAATGAAACTTTTAAACCTGAAATGGGTGTCATCGTGGTTCATGGAATTCGCGCGACGAAGGCCTTACCTGCAGGGACAAAAACCTTGAAAGGTTCTAGTCCACAAATGAGCTTACCGGTGCTTTGCGGACGCCTTCACCGTGTCGGCCACCGCTTCGAATTTTTATCAATTGAATAAATGCGACCTTAAAAAATTAAAAAGAGCTGAATTGAACGAAGCTCTTTTTAATTTTCATGTTAGCGAATTCAGGTTAGTTTTCAACAACGGTATTAAAAAGACAGCGTGGTGGATCAGAAACTGTTTTTTCAGGAATCCAAATTTCAGTCGAATCAATCTGTAAATACAGCGATCCGGATTCTACCATTTGGCGAACCAAGCACAGGCCTTTTTCATCTTTTTCGTGACAAACAGTTAACTGATATTGGATTTGGTTCATTCCATTCTCAACATGGAAAGAACCATTCCCGCTGGGGGTTAAATCAATCCATAGTTTCGGACTTCGAGCTGCGCTACCTACGATGCTTTTGACCGCGCAGGTTTTTAAGTTAATCGCAAAAAATTCAAGTTCTCCGGCATTAGGAGCGTTTGTAAAAGTTGGAAAAAAAATATCGTCACGGGCCGCTAATGTTTCGTGGTAACAGGTTCGGGAATCATTAATTTCCCATTTGCGCACCAGCTTATCCGTGAAAGTCCAACTGGTAGGACGCGCCGAATGATCGTACTTGGTGCAAAAATCGAACTGCGTATTTGAATTTACGGACGAGTTTCCATCACGCGAGACCGGATGGCTCAGTAAAGAAATTGTACTTAAGAATGGAGAGCAGCCGGTAAGAAGAAAT
>JAYTHR010000511.1:0-9098 GCA_043732425.1 Bdellovibrionales bacterium | reverse complement strand
TGGCATTAGTTCCCTCCGAAGATCAAAAAAAATTCTTTCGTCATCGCACTCGCCCTAGAAAAACCGGAAAAGAATTGTGAAGATTGGTCCAAAAACTTCACGTCTCGAGCTAGCCGCTCTGATTACGGAAGCGTTAGCAAAGCAGGGAATTCAAACTTGCTTGGTCGGTGGGGCCGTCGTCTCTATTTATACAAATAACGAATATGAATCTAAGGATCTTGATTTTATCTCGCCCGCCGAACATAAAAAAATTATAGCAGTTATGAAAAATCTAGGATTTGAGCGTGAAGGCAAAAATTTTTATCATAAGTTCATCGAATTAAGTGTTGAGTTTCCAGCAGGTCCAATCGGTATCGGCGATCGCGTGCCGGTAAAGCCTGAAGGTAAAATTAAAGTTGGAAAAACTGAGGTTATACTATTATCGCCGACCCAATCTGTAATGGATCGTCTGGCATGGTTTTATTTTAACAATGATCGTCAATGTCTGGATCAGGCCGTGATGGTTGCACTCAGGCAACCAATAAAATTAAGTGAAGTAAAAAAATGGTCGTTTGAAGAAGGCCAAAAAGACAAATTTGAAATATTTCTGAATATCTTAAAACTAAAAAAAAATAAATAGTGAATTATTTATTTGAATTACCGATGAAAAAAAAGAAGAGCAATTTAAAAATTGTATTTTAATAAGATGTATAAAGTAAACGAGAGTTCGATAAAACCGTGATTGGCGTTCCCAAGGGGATTCGAACCCCTGTATCCTCCGTGAAAGGGAGGTGTCCTAGGCCACTAGACGATGGGAACGTAGGAGAGAAAAAAAAATCGAAACAAAAATGGTGGCTCGCGATGGATTCGAACCATCGACCCTTTCATTAAAAGTGAAATGCTCTACCAGCTGAGCTAGCGAACCATCTTGAATCGAATCGACAATTTCTATTAAGATATGGACCCAGTCAAACGCTTTTTTTGTCGTGCTCAATCTTTGAACAAGGGCTTAATCCACAACGTTTGTTCGCGATCGGGACCGACGGAAACGATGTCAATCGGACAGCCCACTTGCGCCGTCACAAAGTTGATATAATTCATCGCTTTCAGAGGTAAATCCTTCATCGTCTTCGCCGTTGTTAGATCTTCTTTCCATCCCGGCATGTATTCAATCACGGGTTCGACTTTACTGACTAAATCCGTTGCTGTTGGGAAATCGTGAATGATTTCTCCGTTCAATTTGTAGGCTGTACAAATTCCAATTTGATCATGGCCCGTTAAAACATCAATTTTCATCATCGCCAGTGAATTTATTCCGTTCAAACGGATCGCGTGTTTCAAAGCAACTAAGTCCAACCAGCCACAGCGACGAGAGCGACCCGTCGTTGAGCCGAATTCGTGACCTTCTTTTTGAATTTTGGCGCCGATATCGTTCGTTAGTTCCGTCGGAAAGGGTCCGCTTCCTACGCGCGTGCAGTAGGCCTTAAAAACGCCGACAATTTTTTGCAGGTGATGAGGCCCAATTCCAACACTTGTCGCGGCTGAGCCCGATAAAGTCGAAGAGCTCGTCACAAATGGATACGTTCCGTGTTGAATATCTAAAAGTGTTCCCTGCGCGCCTTCGAAAAGCACGCGGCGCCCTTGCTTCAATTTATTCGAAACGATCAGACCAATGTCAGTCGCGCGGTAATGTTTTAATTCTTCAACCACGGTTTGAATTTGGTCGAATATCTCTTGCGCGCTGATTTCTGGCGCATCGTACATTTTAGTTAACAGCGTATTTTTTTCTTTTAGAACAAATTCCAATTTTGCGAGTAAGTTCTGGGTATCATAAAGATCACTCATTACTAAAGCGCGGCGGGACGCACGGTCTTCGTAAGCGGGACCAATTCCTTTTCCAGTAGTTCCGATTTTACCTTCAGACAAACTTTTCTCGCGCGCAATATCGAGCGCTTTGTGATACGGAAGTAAAACCGTGGCGCTATCGGAAATCAAAAGCTGCGTGTTCGAAATCGAAAAACCAGTCTCTTTTAGTTTTTTTATTTCTTGCACTAAACCAAAAATATCAATCACCACGCCGGAAGCAATGATGCACATTTTTTCCGGATGTAATATTCCAGACGGAATTAAATGAAGCACGGTTTTTTTACCGTTCACGACGAGGGTATGCCCCGCGTTCGAGCCCCCTTGAAAACGCACGATCAAATCAGAATTCGCGGCAAAGACATCAACTAGTTTTCCTTTTCCTTCATCGCCCCACTGAGCTCCAACAACTACTAATGCCGACATAACTTAGGTTCCTTCCTGAAATGACAAAGATCCCCAAAGATTAACTAAGGGTAACGAATTTTGAATTGTTTTAGATTTAAAATAATTTTCTATTTGTAAAGCGCCCTGAGCCGAAGCTTTTTGAAAGGCCTCTTCCGTATAAGCTCCTAAGTGCGGAGTAAATATAATCTGCGGACACTTCATCAGCTTCGATTCATGGGACAGCGGTTCTTTTTCGAACACATCAAGACCCACGCCTTTTAATTTACCAGAATTTAAAGCCTCATAAAGATCATCTTCGTTGATCGCTGATCCTCGTGAAGTATTAATTAAAACCAATTCGGGATTAATCATATCATAGTGGTTTCGATTAAACATATGCTTCGTTTCGTTCGTCGCCGGGACATGAAAACTTAGAATATCACATTGCTTTAATAATTCTTCGTAACTGACTCGGGTTGCGCCCGCGGCTTCATAGGCCGGATCATCTTGGTAAGGATCAAAGGCTAAAACTTCCATTCCAAAAGCGGCCGCAATTTTTGCCACGCGGGAACCGATGCGTCCAAGTCCCACGATTCCTAAAACTTTTCCGGCTAATTCAAAACCTAAATAAGGTTCGCGCTGCCATTTGCCAGCTTTAATATCGCGGTGGGCGGGGATCACATGCCGGGCGCACGCTAGTAGTAGCGCCCAGGTCATTTCAGCTGCTGAAATCTGATTTGCTTCCGGAGTATACATCACGCAAATATTTCGTTTCGCTGTTTCTACTAAATCAATATGATCGTAGCCACTGGTGCACGTCGTGATCACCTCTAAATTTTTCGCAGTATCTAGAAACGAAGAATTAATCTTTTGCTTGGAACGAATCAAAAGGCCATGGGCCGAAGGAAGATGGTGATGTAATTCAGTCTCTGAAAGTAGGCTGATCACTTCAAACTGAGGATTTGTTTTTAGCTGAATCAAGGCTTCGATCGAAAAGCGATCACACACCAGAATCTTTTTCTTAGTTGTCATAGCGGATTTTCTTTCAGCCATTTTTCAGCGATTACACTCATGGCCGCTGGATCAACCTTATAATCAAAATCTTTAAGCGCTAAGGCGAATCGGTTAAAACCTTCCAATAAATGCGAATCTAAAATGTACCCCATATGACCCATGCGAATAATTTTCCCCTTCGCTTGGTCTTGGCCACCCATTACGGTCACCGCATATTTTTTTTCAATGTGCGTCCGAAGCTCTACACCTTTAAAATCTTTTGGTAATGAAATAGCCGTTACAGAATCAGACGGAGATTTTGAAAACAAACTAAGCCCTAAAGCTTTCGCCATGTACCTTGTAAAATCAGCCCGGCGGCGAATTTCTTTAAAATGCTGAGGTAATCCCAATCTTTGAATGTCAGTTAAAATAAATTCTAAAGCTTTCACCAAAGGAACGGGTGTCGAGAATAATGTTTCTCCGTTTTGATTGGCTTTTAGTTCACGGCGAAGATCAAAATAATAGCGCGGCGTTTTCGCCGTTAAAACATGCGCCCAAGCTTTCTCTGAGAAACTAACAAAACTTAATCCTGTCGGAAGCATCACGCCTTTTTGACTTCCAGCAACCAGCCCATCAATTTTCCACGCATCCATTGGAATCGGAAATGCGCCGACAGCCGTGATACCGTCTACAATAAAAAGCGCTTCTGTTTCGGCAACAATTTTACCTAAACTTTCAATGTCGTGATAAGTTCCCGTGCTAGTTTCGCACGCTTGAGTCATCACTATTTTTGTCTGCGGATTTTCTTTTAAGTAAGTTCTTACAAGTTCGGGATCAACACTTTCTCCCCAGACGCAGTTCATGCGGTGCACTTCAGCGCCAAAAACTTCGGCCATTTCAGCCCAGCGCTCGCCAAATTTTCCTGAGACAATCGCCAGCACGTGATCGCCGGGGCTTAGTAAATTAACCAAAGAAGATTCCATACCGCCGCTGCCGGTAGAGGTGTGTATAAAAACAGGTTGTTTGGTTTGAAATAAAAACTTAAGCCCTTTTAGTGCTTGTGCAAGGACGCGATCGAACTCGGGAGTGCGGTGGTGGATCATCGGTTGCGCCAAAATCTGCTGCACGTGTGGGTGAAGCTGAACCGGCCCAGGAGCTAGAAGAATAGGGTTTGACATACGTCTTTCCTTGCGAGTTTATTAAAGCAGATGAAACCATTTTTTGTCTTAATTATTTTACTCATAACAGCCTCTGTCATGTCTTCCTGCGCTTACAATCTGCGCAAAGAGACCGATACTTTACCGGGCGGAGTTAAAAGTATTCAAATTCCGCTTTTTAAAAATTATTCTTCCGAAGCGGGCGCAGAAATTTATTTTACGAATTCTTTGAAATCGGAAGCCTTAAAGTCTCGAACGGTGCATTTAGAAAACGAAGATGCGAATGCCGAAGCCGTTTTAGAAGGAATCGTTTCAGGAATCCAAGTTATTGCGGACGAATCTATTGTGGAATCCAGGGACCGGGTTTATTTACCGAGTGGGTCTGTGTTAGCCCTTCAGTATAAGGTGATTGCGACCATCGATCTGACTTTAAAAAAGCGCGGCAGCAATGTTCTTTTATGGAGCGGAAACTTTAAGCAAACAAAAAACTTTCCGGCGGCCCAGATTACGCTACCAGTTATTAATACCAGTAACAGTCTTTACAACGAGTCTGCGAAACGGCAAACTTTGGACGCGATTTCAAAAGAATTAATGCAAGCAGCTTTTGATCGTCTACTAGAAAATTTTTAATAACGATTTCATTTTAATGGGTGTTCATGGCCATCATTGACCAAAAAAAGCTGTATCACGATTTGGAATCTAAAAAATTCCACGCGATCTACTTTTTATACGGTGACGAGCCCTACCTGATTAATCAATGTGTTGATCGCTTTAAATATGCCGTACTGGATGAAAACACAATCGACTTTAATTATTCACTTTTTTACGCCAACGATTCCGATATCAACACAATCCGGGACACCGTCGAGACCCTTCCCGTATTTGCCGCTCATCGCCTGATCATTATAAAAAACGCGCACGAACTCAAAGACAGCGAATTAAGTCAACTGCAGCCGCTGTTAGAAAACCCGGTGGAATCTTCCGTCTTAGTCATTTTTGCCGAGAAAATTGATAAACGAAAAAAAGCGATCAAGACTTTACTAGATAAAGCCCACTGTGTTGAATTTAAAAAGCCCTACGATAATCAGTTGCCGCAGTGGATTTCGCATTTGTGTCAGAATTTAGATTTAAAAATTTCGACCGAAGGCATCCACCGCTTGCACCGCTTAGTCGGTAATAATTTGACCGAGCTAGATAATCAAATTCAAAAAATTCAGCAGTACATTAGCGGCCGAAAAAATATTGAACTGGCCGACGTCAATGCCGTTGTTTCTTTTAGCCGCGAAGAAAGTATTTTTGATTTTACCAAAGCCATTGGACAAAAAGATCGCGTGAAAGCGCTTGAGCAATTAGTTTCCCTGTTGGATCAAGGGCAGAATGAAGTAGGAATTGTCAGCCTGCTATCCCGGCACGTGCGTTTATTATTAACGGTCAGATACGGAATGGATCAGGGAATTGGTGGAGCCAAACTAGCCAGCATCGCGCAAGTGCCTTCGTACTTCATCGAAAGTTATTGTGATCAAGCGCGGTTATGGCCCGTGCGAAAATTAGAAGACGCGTTAGTCGTTCTACACGAAACAGATAAGGCTTTAAAGACGTCGCCAGTTTCTTCACATATTTGGCTTGAGAACATGGTTCTGAAGTCGTGTTCTTTGTAAGTTCATTTTTTTAGTTAAAACCTAAACAGTTTTTTGGAAGTTCGATCACCGATTGATTGTAGATTCTCAAATTGAGACATCAAGTTTTCTTAGCCGCTTCCGATAAGTAAGTATGCAAAATGATTCGAATTTTCAACTGCGCCGCAAATTTCCCCGAAAGTTTTTTCGGAAGAATTTGACTTTTTTATGCCGCGGTAAAGCCAATGTCGTCCAAGGTGTCGAAATCGGTGAGGGTGGAATTTCTTTTAAATCCGATTTCATTTTAGACGAAAATCAAAAAATTATTGTAAACTTTTTTATTTCTGAAGGTGATTTTTTCTCGGTGCGAACAACTTTGAAAAATAAGCAAACGGTTTCAGATCATTTTGTTTATGGCGTTAGTTTTGATGATATTTCTATCGCGTTAAAGCGTCAGATTCGTGCTTACGTGGCTAGTAAAACAAGTGCGACCCATGAATTCGTAAGATCTTAGTTCTTAGTATTAATCTTTAACTTAATCTTTATCTAAAAATAAAAAATCCGAGTGTTCGACTCGGATTTTTTTTATTCGTTCAACTCAGCAAACAATTACTTTGCAGTAACAGTTTTGTGAACTTGTGCAGATAAACGCGCCACTTTACGTGAGGCTGTTGATTTGCTGAAAACGCCTTTTTGAGCGGCTTTCATCATTTGGCTTGTGTAGTGAGATAATAATTCAGGAACCGCTTTTTTATCAGCTTTTTTGATGGCTGCAGCTAAAGTCTTTTCGCTCGTGCGAACTTTTGAGCGACGGGCTGTATTGATTGCGTTTTTCTTCACAGCTTGACGAGCTCTTTTTGCCGCTGATTTGTGTTGTGCCACTTAAAACCTCCAGATAGGATTTATAAAATAAACAAAGGTTAGGAAATAGCATAGAGCCTAAACACAAGCAAGACCAATCTGTGATGAAAAACGCCCTAGCCATGGCGTTTGGAACGATGGCTAGCCGTTTGTTAGGCCAGCTGCGAGAAAGTCTTCTGGCTGCCTACTTTGATAAGCACATTACCGACGCCTGGGCCGCGGCTTTTAGGCTACCGAATCTGTTCCGAAGGCTTCTGGGCGAGGGCTCATTATCTGTTAGTTTTATCCCAGTTTTTGTCGAAGCCCACATGGATTCTCCGGCCAGGGCTCAAAATTTGGTCAATTCGGTTTATACCTTTTTATTGATTATTTTGGGTGGTTTAACGACTTTTGGAATCCTTCATCCCGAGCCTTTACTGAACCTAGTTCTAGATTCCGTGTACATCGCTAATACCGAAAAGTATCTGCTGACCTTAAGACTGACTAAGCTGATGTTCGGTTTTATTTTCTTCGTCAGTTCCTACGCCTTCATGATGGGAATTTTAAATGCTCTGGGGCAGTTCGCGCTGCCGGCAATTGCGCCCACGCTGTGGAACTTAGCCATGATTATTTCGACCCTACTTCCGCGCGCTTGGTTTCCGGTAAATGGCGACCAGTTGGGGTGGGGAGTCCTGATCGGCGGAATTCTACAAGCCGCGCTTTTAATTCCGGCTTTGGTGCGCGCCGGGTATTTTCCGAAACTGTCGCTAGATCTGCAGAATAAAGATTTTCGAAAAGTATTAAAAAATATGGTGCCCGGACTTTTTGGAATGGGCCTATTGCAGTTTACCACGATCGTGAATTTGCGTTTTTCTTCGTCGTTAGCGGAAGGCACAATTTCCTATATTAACTACGTCGATCGGCTGATTGAGCTTCCGCTGTCGTTAATTTCGGTAAGTCTTGGAACAGCTTTGCTTCCTGTTTTAGCCGGCTATTTTTCCAGGAATGAAAAACATAAGATGTCGGAAGTGGCGCAAAAGTTTTTAGAGTTAAATTTACTTCTTTCCATGGCCGCTGCGGCGGGGTTGTATTCGTTAGCCCAACCCATCGTGCAGCTTTTATTTGGGCGTGGGCAATTTAAATTGGCTGATGTTCTGATGACGGCAGAAATTTTAAAAACGTATTGCTGGATCATGATTTTTTCTAGCGCGGTTCGGGTTTTAACTCCGGCCTATTACGCGATTAAGAACACGTGGTTTCCAGCCGTGGTATCAGCCCTTTGCTTGACGGTTCATATTGTTATCGCGCCTCTGCTGATGCAGGTGCTGCAGGTGCGTGGTCTGATGATTTCAACAACCATCTCGGCCGCGTTAAACCTAGTTTTGCTGCTGACCTTCTTTCCATGCTTTATCACGGGTTTTTATTACGCCGGATTTTTAAAAAAAGTTGTTAGGTTTGCCTTTCTGGCTTTTGTGACGGGACTGGTAGCCCATGTATTTTATCTGATTCAGCCGATTATTTCATTAGGGACTTTGGGACTTATTTTAAGTCTGCTGATCAGCATCGGGTTGGCCGCAGCCACGTTTGTTGTTGTTGGCCGTCTGTTAAGAGTGCAAGCAATCGATGAAGTTGTCGAACGGTTACGTCGAAAACTACTGCGGTCCTAAATACGATCTTTTTAGACCGCAGATAAGACCGCTAGACTCAAAACAAGCTGAAACTAGATTCGAAAGCGAAAGCCTATTTATTTTGTTCGGCTAGGCCCTTGTACGTGTCATGAATCTTTTGTTGCTTTTCAGATTCAGCCACCCAGCGCTTAAGTTCGCCTTCGTAGCCTTTTTTCTTATTCGACCAGTTATTTTCTTCAGAAGCGATCGTGCGAACAGAAAGAATCGTTTTTGATTCCTGCGCGCGTAATTCTGTTTCACGGTCTTTCCATACTTTTTTCTCATCCGCAGTCATTTTGATTTGAGACTGATAGTCGGCAATGATGGCTTCACGTTGAACTTGATTCATTTTAATTTGGACGATCATTTTTTCTAATTGTTCTAACTGTTTTGTTTCTGTCTGCAGTTTTTCTTTTTCCTGAGTCAAAAGGGTACTGATGTCACGCTCTTGCACCAAGACTTTTTTTAAAGATTCGTTATTTTTGACAATTTCAGCGGAGACCGTTTCTTTTTGTTTTTGGTACGTGTCTTTTGCTTTATTTACTTCTTTTAAATTTTTACTGACCACTTCTAAATTACGATCATATTCTTTTTGA
>JAYTHR010000510.1:0-2745 GCA_043732425.1 Bdellovibrionales bacterium | reverse complement strand
TTGTGACATCTTTCGGAAAAAAGAAAATAAGTAGCGCCGAGATCGAGGCGTTTAATAAAGCGATAGCTGAATTAAAAAGTAGCGGAAAATTAAAATCGATTCTTGAAAAATATCATCTTCGAGGGGCTCAATAAAATCGCCATTTAGCTTACAATAAATGATGACCCATGCTTGAAGACCAGTCACCGCATCAGTACCACTAAGGACTCTGTGATTGGTCTTTCTTTTTTGTCACAAATTCAGTAAATTTGACGTATTCATAGCTGTGAGTAACAAACGAGGCCTGGATGTATTTTTTTGAGACAAAAACTTTTCTTATGATCAAGACTTGCAGTATCTGCAGCCTTCTATTTTGTTTAATTCCATTACAAATTCACGGTGCCGAGGCTCAAACTGTGGGCGAAAGCATTTCCTTGGAAAGTTTAATTCAAATGGCTCTTCAACAAAATCCAGAAATAAAGGGCTTTCACGCTGATCTTGAAAGCCAAGAGGCTAAAATTGGACCTGCTGGGGCATACGAAGATCCTATGCTCAGTGTTCAAGCGGTCAATCTTCCCGTAAAAAGTTTACGTTTGGATCAGGACGAAATGTCTGGAATTCAACTGGGACTATCACAAAAAATTCCATTTCCGGGTAAGCGGTCCAACGAGCGGGAAATCGCGCGACTGAAAACTGCCGCAGCGGAAAAACGACTTCAGCAAAAAAAGCTGGATATTGTTCGTGACGTCAAAAAAGTTTATTATGATCTGTATTTAAAAAATCAACGTAAAATGATACTGACTCAGCAGCGAAGTTTTCTGAAGCAACTGTTAGCGGCTAGTCGCAACCAGTACGCCTTAAATAAAGTTTCTCAAGCTGTAGTTCTAAATCTTCAGGTCGACGAAGCTTCATTAATTGATGAAGAGCTCAAAAGCGAAAGTGACATTCACGAAGCTCAGGCCGAATTATCCCATTTGATCGGTCACGAGAAGCATTTTTTCATGGGCCCATTAGAAAAGCGAGTGAGTACCAAGGTAAACTTAGATGCGTGGGATGACGATAAAATAGCGGCAGCCGTTGAAAAAAATAGCTTCGAAATTTTAGCTTTGGTTTCTGAGTCTGAGGCCGGTCAAGTTCAGGTGACTTTAGCCAGAAAAGGTTACCTTCCAGATTTTGAAATTTCGGCCAATTATATGTTTCGTAAACCTTTAGAAGGAATGCCCGCGGCAACTGCGGGGAATCGTGATTTTGTCGGAGGAGGAGTCGCGGTTTCTATTCCGCTTTGGGCGGGCTCAAAACAATCCGAGCAAATTAAAGGGGCTGCTGCTGATCACGCCAAAGCTGAAGCCCAGTTGGATAACGTGCGGCTGATGTTAACGCATCAAGCGCGGGCCTTATTTGCGCAGCTTAGAGAATCAAAAAAGCGGATTGAACTTCTTGAGGGCGGGTTACTTCAACTGACGGCGCAGGCCGTAAGTTCGGGGAAATCTTCTTATTTAACGGGACGCCTGGATCACGCTACGTTTTTAGAATCATTGAGGCGTCAGCAAAATACGCAGTACAGCTATCAAGAAGCTGTGGCAAAATTTGAAGTTCAACTCGCACAGCTGGAGGCACTCATGGCTGTTAGTTTAAGATCGGAAAGCAAATGAAGCCTAGTTTTAAAAAATTAATCTATCTTTTCTTTTTGCTCATCGTAATAATTGTAGGGACTTACTTTTTTAAAAACAGCCGTGAGGATTCTCAATTGAATTCAGGCCAAAGTAAAACCTTAGATAATCAGGCCGAAGTCTATCACTGTCCGATGCATCCTGGTGTGATCTCAGATCACCCTGGAAAATGTCCAATCTGCCACATGGATCTTGTTCACGATGAGCACAATCATCAAGCCGAGCCCAAAAAAAGTGGGCCGCCGAAGATTATTTTCTATCGAAATCCAATGAACGCGAAAGTCACTTCGCCCGTGCCCGCAAAAGATAATATGGGAATGGATTATATTCCGGTCTATGACAACGAAAGTGAAAATGATAGTGGCAGTGAAGGTGGCAATAAGCCAGGGGGCCAAGCTGAAGCCATTTCTGGTCGCGGCGGTTTCAATTTAACGGCCGAGAATCAACAAATGATTGGTGTTGCTAGTATGGTGGTAAAAAAACAAGAGCTGCACCAAGAAATTCGAGCTACCGGGCGCGTCGCTTTTGATCCAGAGCTGTTCACCGCGATCGAAGAACACCGCCAGGCTTTGATCGGAAAAAAAGCGATCGGTGAAACTGGGTATGCCGGAATGAAAGAAGAAGCGACGTCCTTAGTCGCCAGTTCTAAAACCAAGTTAAAGTTGTTGGGTCTAACGGATGAACAAATCCGTAAACTTTCTAGTACGAATAACAGCGCCATGAGTCTGCTCTTACCCCAAGGTAAAGTTTGGGTTTACGCCGAAGTTTTCGAGTACGAAGTCACCGGAATTAAAGCGGGTCAAAGTATGGAAGCCGAGGCGCCTTCAAATCCAGGACAAATTTTTAAAGGACTCATTTCCAGTATCAGTCCGGTATTAAACGCTCCGTCTCGCACAGTGCGCGTGCGGGCTGAGGTGCCTGATCCTAAAGGTCTACTGCGACCAGATACTTATCTCAACGTGCGCATCTTAAAAAATCTGGGGGAAAAGTTAGCCGTTCCAGAAGATGCGGTACTGCATGCTGACGGAAAAGATTACGTTTTTATAAAAACTGAAAATCATTTTGAACCGCGGGCTATTTTGCTGGGAGCAAAGGC
>JAYTHR010000509.1:0-9168 GCA_043732425.1 Bdellovibrionales bacterium | reverse complement strand
GCGTCGCCGTTTTGTGACCGCCAAACATGTAACGTTCACCGACGCGGCGATTCGACATTTCAACTACCGAATTATATATCTGCTCAACTTCGGCGGCGATCATTTCTCGCGGCATTCCACCGGCAGTGTCACTGGCAGCTTGCATCGCTAGTTCTTTAGTACGTATTAACACATCACCTAATTGTGACAAAGCAGACTCTGTCGAATCTAAAAATGTTTTTGCGTTAAAAACGCCTTTGTCAAATTGCTCTAGGTTTTTATTCTCGGTTCGGTTAGCTAAAATTTTTGCGGAGGCTGTTGGATCATCTGAAGGTTTGGTAATGCGCTTACCTGAAGATGCTTGATTTTGTAAGCCAGCTAATTCAGAACGACTTTTCTGAATATTATTCGTAATTTGTGTTTGATTCATTTTATCAGTTACACGCATTGCAGCTTCCTAGCTTAAAGTCTTTTTAGATTTAAAACGGTATCAAACATCTCATCGGCCATTTTAATAATGCGCGCATTGGCTTCAAATGACTTTTGAAATTCAATCATTTTTGTCGCCTCTTCATCCATACTGACACCCGAAATCGACTCGCGCGTATTTTTCAACTGATCAACGATATTTTTTTGCGATTCATGCTCACTGTTTGCACGTTGAGCCATGATTCCGATTTGACCTACTTTTGAATTATAAAAATCATCGAACGTGTATTTTCCCTCTTCCATCAAGGGCTTAAACTGCAACGAGTGAATCACATTTGCCGTAGTATTATCACCGACCGCATTTGGCTTCGCTCCGGCTGCGATTAGTCCTGTATCATTAATGATAGCCTGGTTCACATTTAAATCTTGAATTGAAAAGTTGCCATCCTGAGGAATATCAAAAAGATTCACTCCCGGATTTCCGTTTCGGTCATAACCTTCTGCGTGGGCCTTATTGACTTCATTCGAAATATTATACGACAAGCTTTCTAATTGCGATTTTAAATCAACAACTAAATTATCACGAATATCGATGGCGCCACCAATCGAGCCCCTTTTAAATTGATCGGTAATGTCGACTTGCGACCCACCTTTTGACAGCTCGAAAAAAACTTGCGTTTTATTGTCTTCATTAGTCGAGGTGTTCATTTGTCCAAAGCTAGTTCCGGCGACCAGAACTCCGGTTTTACCGGCGGTCATATTAATCATTCCGGTTTTTGAATCTTCCGCATAACTGACGTCTAATTTTTCGGATACTTTTTTAACAAGCATATCGCGACGATCGCGTTCGTCGTTGGCTGCTGCGCCGGTCGTTTCGACGGTCATAATTTTTTCGTTCAGCTGCGAAACTTCCTTAACCATTCCGTTGACTTCACGAATGCCGGCTTCAATTTGTTTGTTCAAATCTTCGGTCACAGAGTTAACCTGACGATCCATTTCCTTAAAATTGTGAACCAAACTTGCTGAGGAATCTCGAACTACGGTTCTGGCCACGGCACTTTCAGGATTACTTGCTAATTCGCGAAATGAATTAAAAAAATCGGTGATCGCCCCGTTAAGCCCCTTAACCGTTTGTTCATTAAAAACAGATTCTAATTTTTGTAAGCCACCGGCACGGCCTTCCGCGAAAGTTAAACTAGAGCCTTCACGTTCAATTTGCTTTTCTAACCAAGGATTATTTGATCTTGAAATTCCGGCGGCCATGGCACCCGTTCCAATGCGCATGCGTCCGTCACCCACGGCGGGATTCGTTTGGATATCCACACGTTGACGAGAATAACCTTCCGTCGATTTGTTCGCAATATTATGCGACGTGGTTTGTAACGCAGACTGATTCAACATCATTCCCCGTTTTCCCATGTCTAACAAACCGTTAATTTTGGCCATCCTTGCCCTTTTTTCTTCAGCTTCATTCTAAAGCTGACTTTCGGTAAAACTTTTTTGCTTCTAAGCTTCTGATTAAGGCGCTTCTTCTAAGCTTCTGATTAAGGCGCTTCTTCTAAGCTTCCTTACTCACAAAATGTCCTGATTTATCTGGACCCTGTTGGTAAGCTCCTTTTTTCTGATACGTTTTTTGTCCCATTAAAGTTTCTTTTAAGTTATCCATCGCTGAGCCCACTGTTTTTAGTGCGGATTCGGCGTACTGGGCATTGTCGCGATTAATTTGCACAAGGCGGTTCGTGATTATTTCTAAGGTCGAATGAATCATTCGCAGCCGGTCGGCTTCGAGGCCGCCAAGACGCTGGGCAATTTCTAGAAGTCGGGGTTGAGCCGTGTCGGCTCCGACATTTGCAGCTAATTCAGCCGCGTAATTAACGCGTAAACTGTCTAGGCTTTTAATTTTTGCAAGCAATTGTTCTTTAAGCGAATTATTTTCATTTAGCTTTTCAATATTGGCACTGATCAAAATATCTTTTTCTTTGCGCACGCAATCCAATAAAGAGCGATATTGCTTCGTGATATCTTCTAAATTTTTAACTAATTTTTCAAAAATTTTTTCTGTCATAGGCTCGCCCCATCCTTGAAGCGAAAGAGATCTCTAAAAAGTTTATTATTCGTTCGATGTTCCCGCAGAAAGCAATTGTTCATCGACCATCTTGTCGGCGACCGCTTTTGCATCCACTTTATATTTTCCTTCATCAATCAGGCGACGAAATTTTTCAACTTTAGCGTGATCAATATCCGGCGATGCCGTCGCTAATTCTTTGATGCTGCGAATATCTTGCGAGCGCTGCGATAAATCCACTTTCGAAGCTTCATTACCGTTCACAGACCCTAAGTCTTTCAGCGCGTCTGCCGTGCTGGCGCCTTTTTGATTTTTAACTCCATCGACTTTGTTTTTATCCGACGCTTTATCTAACTTCGATGAATCGGATAAATTTAAATTCTGTCCGATTTTGTTGTGAGTAATTTTCATAACAAGCCTCCAGCCTTATTCAAGTGTATCATACAGGGACAAAAGCACCAAATCATTCTGAGACACTCGGTTTAATAGTCCAAAACAAAGGGCTAGTTGAATCCAGCCATCCCATCTGCTGTCCGGCAGGTAATTTGTCACCCACGGACAATTTTCCGTCACCGGCAGCACCTTCAGCCAGACCACTTCCGCGAGTCATAATGAGACTTTCTAGTCCATTGTCGTGCTGAATGCGGTACTGCATTTGATCCATCTCTAAGAACTTCTTATCTAGCAAAGTTCCCGCCCAAGGATTTTTCAGCGCCGCAGTTTTAAGTCCGCCTTCAGGATTGGGTTCTATTTTTAAATGAGTCGCTTCGGAATTCTCTGAGTGAGGAATTCGTAACGTGGTGATGTTCGCTTTTAAGTTCATATCGATCGGACCGTGCGGTTTCGCTAATTGCTCTTTTAAGCCATACTGCGGCCCGTACTTCTGCATCAGTTGACTATGAATTAAATCGGCTAACCCGATGCCGCCTTTTTGAGTCCACTGACCCGCATAATTATCATCGAGCTGTTCACTAAACATTTTTTCGGCATTATTTTGCTTTATGAATCCACTTTCGTGAACTGTCGAGCGCATTTCCTTCATCATTTCACGAATGAAGTGCTTCTCGTACATCTCGGCAACTTCGCGAAATTTTTCTTCGGTGACCGCAGTTTTCTTGTCAGCCAAAGGCTGCTGCTTGATCGATTTCATCGGAGCTGCAGCTAAATTTGCGTTGTTCAGTTTATTGATTTCTGACATTTATTTCTTCCATGAAAAAAAAGTGAGAAAGGTTCTTCCATTTCATTCCACATCCATGTGTTTTTCCAAAGCGCAAGCGACGACAAAACGCAATCATCCTGATTTTGATTGCCAACCGCTGATATGAAAAGCTTCCTGCGAAAGAATTTTTAAATACCGAACAGCACCTGGACCATCCTAGTTGATGAAAAGTAAGAACCCCTCCCGTTCGGCCTTCAATCCTTGAAGACCAAAAAAATTAAATTGCTAAATTACATTGTTTCTAATTCTCCGTGCAGCGCACCCGCCGCTTTCACCGATTGTAAAATTGAAATTAAATCTTTCGGTGACACTCCTAATTTATTTAAAGCTTGAACTAAGTCTCCCACACTGGCGCCGGTGTCTAAAACGGTGACTTTGTCCCCATTAACGACGGCAGCTCCGGAAGTTTTTTTCGTTTTATCTTCGGTCACTTTTAAAGTTAAATTTCCGTGACTGATTCCGACTCTGGAAATTTTAACTTTCTCGCCGATCACGATGGTTCCTGTTTTTTCATTGATCAGAACACGGGCCCGCTGATCGGGATTAATTTCAATCGCCTCGATTGTGGCCATCAATTCGACGCCTTTGTTTTCGTAAGCTGACGGAGTAATAATATCAATCGTTCCCGCATCTTTAGCACTAGCGTACAGTCCGCCTAGTTCGCGATTAATTGTTAAAATTGTTCGTGCTGCCGTTGTAAAATCTGGGTTATGTAAAGTCATGCGGTACATTTTTTTTGTTGCGAAATCGGCCTGAATATCTCGTTCAATCATCGCCCCGTTCGGAATGCGACCTGCCGTCGTGTGAATATCTTTACCATCGCCGGTGACAGAAACGGCACCCTGACCGACCGCGAAGATTTCGTCATTCGCCGCGCGTAACGGAGCCTGCAAAAGAGTCCCGCCGACAAGGGAAGTCGCGTCTCCGATGCTACTCACCGTGATATCTAGCGGATTACCCGCTTTCGCAAACGCCGGCAAAGTCGCCGTGACAATAACGCTGGCGACATTTTTACTTTGGATGTCGGTTTTTTCTAATTTGATTCCTAATTTCTCGATTAATCTAGAAAATGACTTACTGGTGAATTCAGATTGGGAATCACCCGTGCCTTTTAACCCCACCACTAAGCCATATCCGATCAACTGGTTTTCACGCACCCCGCGAATGCTGGCAATGTCCTTTAAGCGCGCAGCTTGAGAAAGGATTGATGTCACAAAAATGCTGATGAAGATTGTTATTTTCATTACTGAACCTTCTTAATATGAATCACGTCGTATTGCGGATCTACCAATTTTGTTGAACTGATCGAAGCCATATTGAAATCTTCAGGTCGGACTAACGCCGTCGCGATGACTTTGTAAGGACGTTTTTTAATCGTCAAAAATTGCTGTCCACGAATGCGGTACATGCCGTCTTTCGTTTTTTCCACAATTCGGGACGGAATATTTTCAACTTCTTTCAGATCTAAAACTTCGACTTTCGGAACGACTTTAGCCACTTCGGGTTTTTTTTCAACTGCGGCCGGAGCGCGCGCGGCTAAGGAAGGATCTGGCGGGTACTTTCCTTCGTACGGATCATAAGTTGGATCACTAGCATTTTTTGCATCAATTACTTTTTTTGCCTGTTCAAGTTCCGCAAGTCTTTTAGTTTCTGCTTCCTGAGTTTTTTGATCTTCCTCAGCTTTTATTTTTTGCGCTTCAAGGTCCGTCAGCAAGTCTTGAATTACGGCTACTTTGCTTTCGATTTGTTTTAGGGCCGTTCCTTCCATCTTAATGGCGGTCGGATCGCCCTCATCATGATGATTGTTCTGTGCAAATAAGAAACTTGTTTGCCCTTCCATCACCCAAAGGGAACCCGCCGAAGCTTGTAACTCAGCTTCATCTTCCATTGTTTTCCGTGTCATGCGCCGATAATTTCGGTCGCTCGGCGGAGCCATGTTATTCAGATCTGAATATTTAGTCAGTGGTTCAACCTCTGGTTGTTCCTCGACAACCGGAGCAATAACCGGCGGCATTCCTTCTGGCGGTGGTCCTACTTGTTGAGACGCACAACTGAAAATAAGTAAACTTAATAAAGAAATAAAATAGATTTTTTGCATTATTCTATCCTGACCAATCCTTTTTCAACGACACGTGCTGCCACGACTTTTTGTGAATCCATATTTTTGATTTTGATAACGTCGCCGACAGAGCCCGCTTCTTCCACCTGCGCCGCGATAGATACGTCAAAAAAGGCATGAGCAAAAACGGCCTTTACCATTTGGCCGCGTTTCATAATTTGTTCTTTTTTCAAGTCAGAATAATTCAAAACTTGACCTGCGCTTAAATAACGAGCCGCTTGCATTCCGATCACTTGCTCAAATTGCGCAATCGCTTCACGAGAATTTAATATTTGCCGTTTTTCAGCCGTCACTAAATCGCCCGTAATGAGGTCTCCCATTTTTACGGGGCGATTCAATACCGGAACCTTCTGGTACCGTTTAATTTGTCCGACGATCCAACCTTTTTTTTCATTTTGACTGATCGATTGAATTGGAATCATCATTGAACTTTTTGTTAAATCAATATTTAAATCTAATTCCCAGTCTGCGGTGACGTTCATAGGAACGGAAGAAATTTGAATTTGCAGGTCACAGCTGCCACAATCTTTAGTTAATTGGTTTTTAATTTTTCGTTCTAGCTCCATGCGTGAAACGACATGGCGACTACGCAGCAGTTTCATTTCGCTGGGAAGTATAAACTTCGCTTTAAGATGATGAAGTTTTCGAATCAGTTCACTTTTTTCAACGCGTGTTGTTTTGTCATTCCCAATTTCAACAGCTTTTAGTTCAAAGGCTAAATCTTCGGTTAGGTAGCGGGTTTCTACCACATCGAAAGCGGTGATTTTAGAACGCGGCGACACTTCAACAGCGGATGGGAAAACAATTTCAGGCTGCCGCTGAGCCATGACAAATAAAGGAAAGAATACCAAAGTGATTTTAAGAAGGTTTTTCATCATTTAACATTTACCGCCGTTTGCATCATTTGATCTGAAGTTTGAATGACCTTTGAATTTGTTTCGTACGATCTTTGTGCGGTGATCATATTCACCATCTCATCAACAATATTGACGTTGCTGGTTTCAATTTCACCCTGCTGCAGGTATCCGGTTCCGTTGGTGCCGGGCCGTGACTGCGTGGGCTGACCGCTGGATGGTGAAGGTAAGAATAAATTTTTACCGACGTTTTTCAGACCTGCTGGATTAATAAAGTTAACAATATCAATTTGTCCTAACACTTGGGGGTCGCCACCTTTATCGTTGATGCAACGAACCTCGCCCGCGGGTGAAATTTCTAACGCAATAGAAGTGGCTGGAATTGTTATATCTGGGATCAAGCTGTTGCCGTTTTTGTCGACGATGCGTCCGTTAGAATCTTTTTTAAAGGAACCATCTCGTGTGTAGGCAATTTCGCCATCTGGAGTTCGTAACTGAAAAAATCCCGTGCCTTCAATTTGCAGATCCAGGGGGTTTTTTGTGATCATCGGTTGACCCATCGTAAAATCTTTTTGTACGGAAGCCGTGCGCACACCCATACCTGTTTGGACTCCCGTAGGTGTCACTGAATTTAAACCCGAAGCTTGTCCAGGTTCTTTTAAATTGTGGTAAACCAAGTCTTCGAATTCAGCGCGGCTTTTTTTGAAACCCGTCGTATTCACGTTGGCAATATTATTGGCAATAACATCCATGTTATTTTGCTGAGCGATCATTCCCGTTGCGGCCGTATTGATACTTTTAATCATTTTTCAGTTCCCTTCAATTAAGCTTTAACGCTGCCAACGACATTAATTAATTTATCTGCCATTTGATCGTAAGCATGAATGGCTTTCTGCGTTCCTTCAAAAACCCGCTGCGCCATAATCATGTCTGTCATTTCATTCACAATATTCACGTTACTGGTTTCTAGAAAACCTTGTTTTAAATTAGGAACTTTAACGGCTACTGTTTCTGAAGGCATATTCGATTTAAAACCGTAATTATTATTTCCCACTTTTTGTAAAGAATCAGGATTCGTGACATTGACCAAAGATAACTTTCCTAAATTTTTTTCACCGTCAAAAACTTCACCGGCATCCGAAATATACACCGCAGCTTTTCCAGAAAACCGGGCTGTCCTTTGCTCAGCACCCGTGGCATTATCGCCTTCTAACAAAACGGCGTGCCCATCTTTCGTAACCAGTTGGCCGTCGCCATCGATCGTAAAATTACCCGCGCGAGTTAAACGAACACCTTGTGGCGTATTAATTTCAAAAAAGCCGGCACCGTCAATGGCAACATCTAATTTGCCACCCGTGGGCTTCATACTTCCCTGTTCGAAATTCGTAAAAGTACCCGCAGCGTCGACAAATCCTTTGTCACCGCCGTTGATATCATAAAAACTTTCAATATTAGCAGGGACGCGCGGAACTTGAATCACCTCAGGTGGTTTTTCCATCGCAGTTAGGTACTCGCTAAAAGTCTGCTGGTCTTTTTTAAAACCCGTCGTGTTCACGTTCGCAATATTATTGGCGATTGTATCGATCTTCGTTGTTTGCGCTAAGGCGCCACTTAAGGCGGTGTAAATTCCCTTTGTGCTCATGCGATTTTTCTCCTACCTGTTGTCCCTATGTTAAGAAAGAGCAACCCAAGTGCCACCACGACTGCGACTAGACTTTCATCGAACGAAAAAAATCTAGACTCAATTTCTTTGAATAGACGCCCGATAAGGTCTTTCGGGTGCATCGACAGAAGTCTAGGTCCTGTCAGCACTTTGTCAGAATCAGCGAACTCGACTGTCAAAAAAGTCCTCTCGACCTACAACCGATTTCTTTGCGATACTAAGACTTGCTATGAATAAATCGACTTCACTTTTTTTGATTCTTATTTTATTTTTTAATCAGATGGCTGCCGCCGCGATTGAACCCAGCCGTATTTCAACGCTGTCTTTGAAACAAAAATTAAAAATGTTAACTGAGAAGCAAACCCACAAGACCGATCATTTTATTTTTGATCTACCCGTGACGTATAATAAAAAAGTTAGCTTCTGGATTTCTTATTTTCAAACCCGGGGTAAAACTTTTTTTCGTGATTGGCTTGAAAAATCGACAAAATATATGCCGCTTCTGCAGTCGGAACTGAAAAACGCAGGTTTACCAACCGATCTCGCTTACATGGTGATGATTGAAAGCGGATTTTCGTCTCGCGCTGTCAGTACGGCTCAGGCGGTTGGTCCTTGGCAATTTATTGAATCTACCGGAACAACTTACGGATTAAAAAGAAACTGGTGGCTGGATGAACGCCGCGACATGAAGAAAAGCACTCAGGCGGCAATTCGCTATTTAAAAGATTTAAATAGCGAATTTAATTCTTGGTACCTAGTTGCTGCAAGTTACAATATGGGTGAAAACGGACTGCGAAAGCAAATCAAAAAACATGGCACCAGTGATTACTGGGAACTCGT
>JAYTHR010000508.1:0-9185 GCA_043732425.1 Bdellovibrionales bacterium | reverse complement strand
GCTGAGGGCCGTTTCGCATAAAGCCCGTTCGCCGTGATTCCGGCGCTAGCAAGCCGCGCTTTCAAAGCGCTATCGGCAGCGCTCGCTAGCGTTGGAGTCGTTGGCGCTGACATCAAATTCGTACCGAAAGGTTGCGATAGCGTTGTGTAATTAGCTGGATAAACGGGATCTAAAAATTCTTTTGCAACCGTGGTATCAAGCTTCTGGTCATCTATTTTTGAAAATATTTTTTTCAGATGGGTTTCGCAAATGTTGTTATTTGAAACACGTTTTGCCGAAGATCGAATATTAGAAAAAGCGGAGTAGGTTGAAACGGCAATAACCGATAAAATTGCTAAAGCAATAAGGCCTTCGATAGCCGAAAAGCCTTTCGACATCCCCTTGTCAGAAAAACATAAATTTGACATTGTTTAAGTATGACTTATAATAAATTTAGGTGACAAGAATAAAGAATCAAAATTCTCATTTTAATTCATTGGGCTTCAGTTTAGTCGAACTTTTAGTTGGTCTTAGCATCTCATCGATTGCCATGACGGCCTGCTATTACTTGATTCAGATGTCTTCGGAAACATATTTGACGGCAGCCGCAGCCAGTGAAAATGTGATTGAAACCATGCAGGCTGCAATGATTATGAAGCGAAAAATGGGCTTAGCGGTTAATCTTGTCAGTGATTCCGCGTCAGTAGCTACCAACTTGAAAATTAGCAAAGGTCAGATTATCCCCTTTGATTTAAGTTCGTGGACAGCAACAACGGGCGACGGAGCTTTTACCGTCGTATTCTCGTCTTTTATTGAGACTTTAAAAAGTAATTACACGGCTCCAGCGCCCCAAAAATTTCAACGTTTTATGCCACTGACTATTTTTTTTCAAAAACCTACGGTCGATAAATTCGGCGTCATCTATATCACTCAGGGAACAGATACCGATTCAAAGTTAACTCCGGACATGGCTGTTTTTAGATTCGAACAAATTGTCGACTTCAAAATAAAAAACATCATCACGCCGAACAGTGTGAATCTGCACGTGTCCAAATTCGACCTAGAAATTACCCGCCGAAGCTATAAGGCCTTCTCCGGCGCAAAATATGTCTGGTGCCCACCGGTGCAAATGTTACTTGCAGATTGTCAAGGTGGTGCCCCTTACACCGACATCACAGAATTCACGACCGTCACGCTAAAAAACAATGTTCTTGAAGATAAATCGCAGCAGCAAAAAATACTGAAACTAGGAAGCTCGCCCCCCAACTATATCGGTATTCCCCGCCGTTCGGTGACCGGAGTTTATTTCTTAGATCCCGTGTTGTCAGCGGAAAGTTTAGCGCGATGAATTTAAGAAATAATAAAGGCCAGACCACAGTTGCATTAGTTATTGTCGTCGGACTCATTGCTTTTATTTTAATGTCGAACTTGCAGAAGCAAACTTTGTTTGTTGTTAAAAAAGTGATTGAAATGAAAGTGCAAGCCGAGGGCGAATCTGCGATCAATGACTTTGCTTTGCAGCTTTACAATGCCTACATCCAGGCGGCAGTCGTTCCCGACGCCTTACAACTCGGGTCATTGCGATTGTCAACACCATCAGTTTCCTATCCGACAACTTTGGACCCCAAGGATAATTTAGACTTTTATTTAAACGGCAATAAGTTGTGTGCTGCACGCATGCGTCTGATTTCTAATAATTTAGATATCTGTATCAACTTGCCCGCAGATTTTGTCACGTTACTTGAGCGTCAACAACAGTATCATAATGCGACACCAGAAAATCAGTTTTATGTTGTTAATATTCTTAAAAGAAGTTTTTCAGTTTCTAAGGCTTGGGCCCAAACGCAGCCGGCTATGGCGCTTTCCCGACCTGATGCTAGTTTGGCGCCTCCACTTTCAACGGTGAATCGGACGCCGACCACGGCTGAATATGATCTTTTTAAAAGCCAGTACGATCAATACAACTGTGATAATCCAGCTTTACCTTCGCGAATTGCCTGCGTGAAAATTCAAATTTGTCTTAAAATATCGGGTTGCGCGACGGACGCTGAAAAAATCAAGCAGACCTTCGTGTTTTTAAGAAACCCGACCACCCAGCTTCGGGAATAGCTTGAAAAAGACAAAGCGGTAAAACTTAAGTGCGAAGAAAAACCACTGCGCCAAAAATTCGGTCGCAAAAAAGATCATAACCCAAGAATAACTAAGAACTAGGTCGCTATCTAATAAATATTTAAGCGGCTCGGCCAAAGCATCTTTAATGCCTAAATGAAGCACGTAGCAGAACCAAAAATGCTGACACCACTGAAGGTAGCGAAGCTTTGATAAAATCATATTTGTTTCCAGGCGCGGCAGTGTCCGAATGCAAAGTAGAATTAGAAAAAGCGAAAAAGAAAAAACTTTGATGATATTCAGGCTGGTGTGTTGCCAGAAAAAACTTACGTAAAAGGCATCGATCTCTAAGGAAAACGGGAAATGAAAAGGCTTGGCGGTCGTGTAATAGATAATGGCTGCGACAAGACTAGTTCCCAAAGCTGCTAAATGCCAAATGCTTAGGGATTTTTTCTTTATTAAAACACCGGCGACGAAAAAAAGATAAACGCCAAATAACCAAGGAAACAAAAACCACGAGTTCGGCTGATCGACCAGCTTCATCGGGATAAAAGCTTGCAGCACCTGCCAGTTAAAGTGATTTTGCAGAAATGGATTCAGTAAGGGACTCACGGAAAACAAAAAGATAAAAACATAAAATAACGGATCAGCAAAGCGGACGAAATATTTTTTTAGTAACATAATAGTTAAATACGAAACTAAAATGAAAGAGTATAAATTCCAGCTCCAAAATAAATTATCGGAAACCGGGACTTCCAGATTCAATTGCGAACTCAGAAATGCGGCAACAAGCACGAAGTATTTTAAGAAATTATAAACGGGTCTTTTTTCTTTTTTGACGTCAAAGTAATAGCCGTAAGTAAAAAAAGAAAGTGCCGTGACGAAGTACCCAAAGCAGCCAAAAAATTCATTTCCCATGTAATGAATGATGGTATTTACAGTTTGAAAGCGGGGTTCATTCGTGACCGTATCAACGCCGATCAGCCCGACTAAAGTGTGATAGGCGATAATGGGAAAAATGAATATCAGTTTAAGGATATTGATGCGCGCACTGATGCCTTCAGGATTTACAGTTGTTTTCAATACCGTCATGATTCTCTGAATCAGAGTTCAGTTCAATCAAAAAAACATGAATCCATTTAAATATTTTGACTTGTAATTTTGAATCGTCATTTAGTCTTTTAATTAAGGCTGAACCGAAACCCAAACATTTTCTACGCCCGCCGTGCGGACCAATCCATTAAAGTATTTGGCGTTATCGGGATGAATGCGGATGCAACCGTGGGACGCTTTATGTCCTAATTTTGGCCAATTTGCTGTTCCAGTTCCGTGGATAGCAAAGCCGCCTTGGATAAAAACTGCGTAAGGCATGTTTCCTAAATTTTGGTAATCGCCACCGGGAAATTTAGTCGAAGTGTAGTGCTGATAAATGCGACCGTCAGGATGTGAATTTAATAGCGGAGTTTCTCGTCCCGGAATTCCCGTAGAAACGGCCCAAGTTGCCGTCAATGTGCCGTTAATATAAAGATAAAGTTTTTGTTCTGACTTCACGACCTGAGCATAAATTTGACAGCCTAATTGGACGCAACCTGTACTTTCTAAAAAACTACCCAGATTCAATGGCGTCGCAAAAGCGGGTAAGCCTGTTTCAGATTCGTAAGCTTTATCATATTGTTGCAGAGTTTCCTCAATGTTACTTGCGAAGGGGTCTAATTCATCCATCGCGTTGGTTTCTTCAGACATGCCAGCTACCGGCAGAGTGAAGTTTTGCAATCGAGCTTGCGCGAAAAAACCTAAGAAAGAAATAATTGAAAATAGAAGCGCGCCTGATTTGATCATGAAAAATCCTTTGTAAAAGTCTGCTTTAAGTAACTCTGCCATTTGCAGAATGCAATCAAGATCCGGTAAATTAAGAGCCCTTTAAAATTTGCAGCATTTATTTTGGGCAGATCCCAGGTAAATTCATTGACCACCGAAGACAGCTTTCGTTATCGTCTAGAGCTTATATTCTACGAGGTTCAATTTATGCTGACATGTCCAAACTTTATAGCCGGCCAATGGGTCACCGGAGACGCTGGAAATTTCGATGTTCTGTCGCCCACCACGGGTAAGAAAATTGGCGATTTTTCGGTACCGACTGAGCAACAGATTCAAGCGGCTATTTCGGCCGCAGGCCAAGCTCAGAAAAAATGGGCCCAACTTCCGATCAAAGAACGCAGCAAAATTCTGTTTCAATTCCGAACTATTTTACTGCGGGATCAAGACGAAATTTCAAAACTGAAAAGTTCAGAGTGCGGAAAAACTTTCGACGAAGCCAAGGCGGGCTTAATGAAAGGTGTTGAAGTTTTAGAATTTGCACTGGCGATTCAAAACTTAGACTTAGGCGGAAAAGTTGAAGTATCTCGCGGAGTTACCGGAGAATTTAAAAGAGAACCCTTAGGTGTTGTGGCGAACATCACTCCGTTTAATTTTCCCGCGATGGTTCCGCTGTGGACAATTCCGATCGCTTTAGCTTTGGGAAATTCCTACCTGTGGAAGCCTTCGGATAAAACACCGCTCACGGCCTACAAATTAGCTTCCGCTTTAAAAGAGGCCGGCTTACCTGACGGAGTTTTCACCGTTCTTCACGGCGGCGAAAAAACGGTGAACACGATCATCGATCATCCTTTAGTAAAAGCTATCGGCTTTGTCGGATCCACAAAAATTGCTAAATTGATTTACCAGCGGGGAACTCAGTTAGGAAAACGGGTGCTAGCTTTAGGCGGCGCCAAAAATCATATTATTTTATTACCCGACGCGAATTTAGATATTAGCGGCATCGGAATTTCTGATTCTTTCACGGGGTGTGCGGGTCAAAGATGTATGGCGGCATCTGTTCTTTTGGCGGTTGGAAATGTCGAGGCTCACATCGAAAAAATAAAAGCGCGCGCAGCGTCCCTAGAGCTAGGTAAAACCATGGGCGCCATCATCACCGCGGACCAGGTCCAGTTTCTTCATGCGGCCATCGGCCGCGCCGAAAAAGCCGGGGCTAAAATTTTACTCGACGGCCGAAAAGCAAAAGCTCCGTTAGGTCTTGAAGCCGGAAATTGGCTGGGCCCCACGATTATTGATCATGCCGAAAAAGGATCAGAGGCTGCCACGCAAGAATTATTTGGACCCATTTTAAGTATTATTCGTTGTCATGATTTATCGGAAGCTTTGCAAATCGAAAACAGCGTCGATTACGGAAATGCCTGCAGCGTTTTTACCGCAAGCGGTGCCATGGCCGACAGGGTCGCGCGCGAAGCCAGTACGGGAATGGTCGGAATCAATATCGGAGTTCCGGTACCTCGGGAACCCTTTTCTTTCGGCGGAATCAACGCGTCCAAATTCGGACACGGAGATATCACGGGCCAACACAGTTTGGATTTTTGGTCGAACATAAAAAAAATTACCGTAAAATGGGAAATGCAAAACGATTCTAATTGGATGTCGTAAAAGGTGAAAAATGCTGAACAAAGATAAAAGATCAAATCATATTATATTAGCGTCGCACGCGAATTTAAAATACAAAGAAACTTTGCCGATCCACTGGGGCGCAAAATCGGCGGCCCTTCGCGGGCCCGTCGTGGCGTCCAGCACAAATTCTAAAACCAGAAACGCAATCGGGACCCATAGCGGAAGTTATACCGTGTACCGGGCGCTTTCGATAGCTAGCGGAAAATTTTCGCAGCAGCATAAACCTGATTTAAATAACACTGAAAGTCCCGCAAAAATTGGCCCCTATCCGTCGTGGTATAATCCCGATCAGTTGGTATCGTTAGACCCTTGGGGTTTAGATCCGCAAAAAAATTTCGCAGATTTGTACAAGCAAGGCTACGACATTCGCCCGACCATTGCGGTCACTCAGGCTCACTTACAGCTTCCTGAAATTCATGAAGCCATCGCTAAAGGCCGCCTAGTTCCTGACGGAAAAATCATTCGTGAAACTAAAGATATTAAAGTGACAAAAGTGGCGATGGATCCGGTGTGGCATTTACCGGGAATTGCGAATCGTTTAAAAATTGATGAGGGGGAACTGCGCCGTATTCTTTTTCAAGAAACGGGAATGTTTCCAGAACTCATTACCCGCCGCGATTTGAAAGTTTGTTTACCGCCGATTGGAAGTACGACGGCTTATATTTTTGGGAACCCCGAAGATTTGGCAAATCCCAATGTTGAACTGACATGCCGGGTGCATGACGAATGCAATGGTTCCGATGTTTTTGGTTCTGATATTTGCACGTGCAGACCTTATTTAATGTACGGCATTGAAGATGCCGCGCGAACGGCTCAGCGGGGCGGAGTCGGCATCATCGTTTATTACCGTAAAGAAGGCCGAGCATTAGGGGAAGTGACAAAGTTTCTAGTTTATAACGCCAGAAAAAGACAAGAAGGCGGAGATTCCGCAGCCACTTATTTTCACCGCACCGAATGCGTCGCTGGCGTTGAAGATGCGCGCTTCCAAGAACTGATGCCGGACTGCCTGCATTTTTTTGGAATTCAAAAAATTCATAATTTACATTCCATGAGCAACATGAAATACGACGCCATCGTGAAGTCCGGAATAGAAGTGGTCAATCGCATATCCATTCCGGCTGATTTAATTCCGATGGACGCCCAGGTGGAAATGGAAGCGAAAAAAGCGGCCGGTTATTTTACACCCGAAGCAAAAAAGCCCATTGAATTTCTAAAAAAAGTGATCGGGCGAAAAATCGATGAGTGATTTAACTAAAAATCTGGCAATGACCCCAGAACAAATCGATTATATTTTAAGTCCGAAAGCGATCAGGGATTCAGCTACGCGAATTTATAATTACGCTCAAAGCGGCAAGTCTTATTTTCGTGTCGACGCCGATCAACTAGTTCCTACGATTAAGTACGTGCTCGAAGTTATTCGAAAAAATTATCCTGATTTAAATATTCCCTTTCATTCGCGGTGGGGACATTTTCGCGCCGGAAAAATTGACCGTACGGAAGGCCTGAATCAAAAGCTTTCAGGTTTAGATCGAAAAGAAAAAGCGCGCGTTAAATTAGATTTAGTGATCACTTCAGTCCTTTTAGATGCCGGCGCGGGACCCGCATGGACTTATCTTGAAAAATCAACGTCCCAAAATTTTTCCCGCTCTGAAGGGCTAGGTATTGCGAGCCTGTACTTATTCTTATCCGGAGCCATGAGCTCAGATAAAAAGTCCTTACGTGCTGATCACTTGGGGTTAGAATCTTTAACTCAGAAAGATATTGAAACTCACTTTCAAGTCTCTGAAAAAAATCCGCTACTGGGGCTTGACGGTCGCTTGCAACTTCTGAATAACCTAGCCGGCGCTTTAAAAAATAATGAAATTTTTAAAGATCATCGGCCCGGAAATATTCTTGATTATTTAATTTCTAAATATGGTTCGTCTATCCCGGCCAGCGGCATTTTGCGTGCCGTTTTGGATGGGCTAGGTTCCATTTGGCCAGGCCGTCTGTCGGCGCAGGGTATTTCTTTAGGTGATGTGTGGAAACATTCTCAGTTATCTACAAATGAGATGGATTCCTTAGTCGCATTTCATAAGCTTTCGCAGTGGATGACGTATTCATTGATTGAACCCTTGATCGAGGCCGGACTTGAAGTCACCGGAGTCGAGCAGCTAACGGGGTTAGCCGAATATCGCAACGGAGGTTTGTTGATCGATATGGGTTTACTCGTAGTAAAAAATCCGGCTCATTTACAAGTCGCGTGGACGCCAGATTCAGATTTTATTATCGAGTGGCGCGCACTCACCATTTATTTTTTAGATCTCATTGGCGATCAGGTGCAAAAAGCTTTAGGGAAGGCCCCTTCAGAATTTCCGTTGGCTAAAGTTTTAGAAGGCGGGACATGGTGGGCGGGCCGCTTCATCGCGAAAGAAAAACGTCCTAGTGGCGAGCCTCCGGTGCAGATAAAAAGTGACGGCACTGTTTTCTGATACAGTTTTTGATATATTTTTTAATTAGCTTTTTAATTTTTACATAAAGATAATTTCGAAAAAATAGTTGCGATGATAAAGAAAATGAAAGAGGCCAAGATGAGCGGCAAAGTAAAAGTGATCGACCACCCCTTGTTTAAGCATAAGCTAGGTTACCTGCGAGATAAAAACACAAATTCAGTGGAATTTCGCCGCCTGGTCGCCGAAATCAGCACACTTCTGGCTTACGAAGCCATGCGTGATTGGCAAGATTTGGTCGACGTTAAAATTGAAACGCCGATCGCGCCAACGACGATTCAAAGAATAACGAACGCTCCTGTTGTGGTTTCGATTATGCGCGCCGGAAATGGCATGTTAGATGCGGTCTTAACGGTGATCCCCTTTGCTTCTGCGGGTTTCATCGGAATTTACCGCGATAAATTTATTCAAAACACGGTCGAATACTATTTCAAGATGCCTGAAGATATTAAGGGCCGAATGGCTATTATTTGCGATCCGCTGATCTCAACGGCAGATACCATGATTGCGGCGATCGACCGACTGAAAAGCTACGAGGTTAAAAATATTAAAATCCTAACTATTTTAATCAGTGAATTTGGACATCAAAAAATTCATAATTTTCATCCCGATGTTGAAATCTACACCTTGCATATCGAAACAGAAATTAATGAGCTTGGTTACCTTGTCCCAGGTTTAGGAGACGCGGGTGACCGACTTTTCCAGACCAAATAAGCCCTTTTTTTTGGGCGTCTGCGGCGGCAGTGGTTCCGGCAAAACCTACTTTGCCAGGGGCCTGCAACAGCAATTAGGCCCTGAAATTTGTGACTTGATCTACCAGGACAATTTCTATATCGATCAATCGAAAAATTTTGATTTCGATGGCGGTTCGGTGAATTTCGATCATCCGAACAGCATCGAATTTTCTTTACTAGCCGATCACTTAAAAATCTTAAAAACGGGGCGCGCGACGGAGATTCCGATTTATGATTTTGTAACTCACTCAAGAAAAAAAGAAACGATAACGATTCAGCCTAAAAAAATTATTATTATAGATGGAATTTTAATCGCTCACGCTACAGAAGTACGACCGTTGTTTGATGAAATTGTTTTTTTCGATACGCCGGAAGA
>JAYTHR010000507.1:0-2766 GCA_043732425.1 Bdellovibrionales bacterium | reverse complement strand
GCTCTTCACGAAGGGCTGCATTTTCTTTTCTTTTTAATTTCGGATCATCTGCTAAAATTTGAAACGCGGAATCGCGAGCGATTTTTAAAATTTCAACGTCCCGAACTAGATTCGCCATTTTAAAACCAGGAAGGCCCGATTGGCGGGCTCCCATAAATTCTCCGGGACCGCGAATTTGTAAATCAAATTCAGCGACCTTAAACCCGTCCGTTGTTTTTTCCATGAACTCAACACGTTCACGCGTTTCCTGAGAAACCGCATAACCCATGATCATAATGCAAAAACTTTTGTGTTCGCCGCGGCCGACCCGGCCCCGCAACTGGTGCAGCTGCGATAAGCCAAAGCGCTCGGAATGTTCGATGATCATCATCGTTGAGTTCGGCACATCAACGCCGACTTCGATCACCGTCGTCGACACCAACGCATCAATTTGATGCCGACGGAACTGAGTCATGATTTCATCTTTTTCCTGTGATTTCATTTTCCCATGAAGTAACCCGAAGCGAATGATTGGAAATTGCAATTTTAATTTTTCGAACTCATCGGTCGCATTTTTTAAATCAATCTTTTCACTTTCCGCGACCAGCGGATATACGACGTAAGCTTGTCGGCCTCTAGTCACCTGTTCGGCCATAAATTGCATAGCCTGGGACCTTTTTGATTCGGTGATGACGCGTGTTTGGATCGGCGTTCGCCCGATTGGCATTTCATTGATAATGGAAATATCCAGATCTCCATAAACAGTCATCGCTAAAGTTCGCGGAATCGGGGTAGCCGTCATAATTAAAAAGTGCGGCGACTTCCCCTTGTTTTTTAATATTCCACGCTGCGCGACTCCGAAACGGTGCTGCTCATCGATGATGACTAACCCTAAGTTTTTAAACTGCACCCAGTCTTCGATCAAGGCATGAGTCCCGATTAAAAAGTGCGTCTGTCCGGAAATCAATTTTTCTGAAATCTCTTTTCGCTCTTTGGCTTTCGTCTTCCCGGTGAGAAGGGCCACTTCTATTCCAAGGGGCCGTAATAACTTTTGCGCGGTTTGCAGATGCTGCTCGGCTAAAATCTCTGTCGGGGCCATCAAGCAGACTTGAAAATCAGATTCTATGGCTTTTAGGGCCGCTAAAAAGCTGACCAATGTTTTTCCGGATCCCACATCACCTTGAACTAGCCGGTTCATCGGTTTTCCTGATTCTAAATCGATTTTTATCTCGGTAAAACTAGTAAGCTGGGCCCCTGTTAATGTAAACGGAAGAGACCCTTTTAACTTTTCGATAAGGTGGCCATTATTTTTAAAAGTAAAACCGGGTTCATTCTTTAAACCCATGCGCTTTGAGGCCAGGTAAATCTCAAGCCAAAAAAATTCTTCGAAGATCAACCTAAAATGCGCTTTTGATTTGAACTCATTGTACAGATTTCCCAGTTCCGATTCTGGAAAATGAATTTTCGTAATCGCTTCCTGGTAAGAGATTAATTGAAATTGATCGACAATATTTTGAGGAAATTTTTCGGGGGGCCATTCTTTCATTTGCGAAATCGAGGATTGAATCAATTTCGATATTTTATTAGAACTCAGTCCTTCCGTTTCTACATAGATGGGGATCAAAGCATCTGAGACGGCCTCGTTCGGTTCGATATCTTTGAGCTCAGGGTGATGAAATTCAACGCGGCCGCGGTAATGGGTAACTTTCCCGACGACGCGCACTTCTTGATTGGGCTTGAAACGCTCGAAATAGCCCCGGTACGGAGTTCGAAAAAAGCGACAGCGAATTTGTCCCGACGGGTCCTTCACCAGAACGTCGTAAATCTTTCGCGATGATTTTCCCATATTAAAAGAAGCGACACCGACGATGGTAGCCTTAACACTAACAACATCATCAATTTTCAAGCTGGCAATATTTCTTGCGGCCCGTTGGTCCTCATAAGCTCTGGGGTAATTTTGGATCAAATCTTTGATTGTTTTAATCCCATTTCGGGAAAATAAATTTCCTAAATTGGGACCAACCCCTTTTAGATATTGAATTTCCGTATCTAGACGAAGGACCATAGATTCCATTTCATGTTAAAAAAAACTATCCGTCAAACCCCTAAAATACGCTAAACTACGAGCATGGATACTAAAGAATATTTTCGCATACGCCTCAGCACAATTAGGCCTAACGAGCCGACACCTTTTGATTTATTTATTTTAATTGATGGAAAAATAATCAACTATCTGCGCCAAGGCGATATGCTTAAAAGTGAAAAAGTTCAGTCACTTCACGCGAAAGATTCTGGTCAATCGTTTTTTGTTGGAAATGCCGACAAGCCAACTTACCGCGAATATATTAAAAACGCGATGAATTCTGATTTTATTACGAATGATCAAAAAGCCGTGATCCTTCGCGAAAGTTCTATTGCCCTTTTAGAGGATCTTTTTGAAAATCCCGATGTCGGAGTTGCGCTTGAGGAATCAAAACCGATCATTGCCGATCTTCTGCATTTCATGGATGTGGCTCCGGAATCCATCGGAAATTTAATCAGCTTATCGGGGCATGATTTTTATACATATAACCACTCTTTCGATGTCAGCATTTATTCTTTAGGACTCGGGCAGTCTTTAGGTTTCAACAGAGCTGATCTCGCCGAGCTAGGAACGGCTTCACTTTTACATGATGTGGGAAAAAGAAATGTTTCGCTCGAGATACTTTGCAAAAAAGGTCCCTTAGATGAAAATGAATGGGTGCAAATGCGCATGCACCCGCAGTATGGATTAAAAATTTTGAACGA
>JAYTHR010000506.1:0-9213 GCA_043732425.1 Bdellovibrionales bacterium | reverse complement strand
GAAAACAAATTAAGCTGGCTGCTAAAGTTCCGCCGACAACGATCAAAAGACCGTGTTTGTTAAATAAAACATCTAAGCCTGAAGTCGAAGAAGAAACTCCGCCCAGCAACACACAAAGGGCGCCAACGATGCCAATAATAGATGAAAAGTTCATGAAAAATCCTCCATGACAGTTCCATCGGGTAAAAATCAGCTTAAATTTAGTTTAAACGGGTAATAGAGCGCCTCAGGGCTAAAAACTGGGCTTTGATCGATAAAGCTGGCCGCTATTTAATAGACCTAAATCTTAGTGATTTCTTCACTGTTGAAGAAAATTCTTCCTTTTTTGCAAAAAACCTGTTTTACTTCGAATTCAATCGTCCGTTCTGTCAGGTTCTAAAGGTTTTCTTTTGTACTTCGCGAATGGCCCCACAAGCTTTTCAAGGAGGCACACATGGGAAAAAAAATATACGTAGGAAATTTGTCTTACGCCGTAGATTCAACAGCACTTCAAGATATGTTTTCTGAGTTCGGCACTGTCGAATCAGCAAACGTTATTATGGACCGTGATTCTGGTCGCAGCAAGGGTTTCGGCTTTGTTGAAATGGGATCTGAATCAGATGCTCAAACAGCAATCCAAAAATTAAATGGCGCTGAAATGTCAGGACGCGCATTAAACGTTTCTGAAGCTAAACCCCAAGAGCCTCGCTCTGGTGGCGGCGGCGGACGTTCTGGTGGCGGCGGACGCTCAGGCGGCGGCGGATTTTCTAAGCGTTACTAGTATTTAGTAACTTATAATTCAAATTAATTCCAAGGAGGAGCCGCCCATGTCTAAAGAAGATTTAGTACCGTTTGATGGACAGATTACTGCGATCAACGGTGGCGGCACTTACGGAGTGATGTTAGATCAGGGTTCAGCAATTTCTGCTAAACTTTGCGGAAAAATGAAAAAATTTAAAATTCGTATTGTTGTTGGTGACCGAGTCACCGTTTCTATTTCGCCCTATGATGTTTCTCACGGGCTAATTACTTTTCGCTTTAAGGCCTAGTTCAATTTTTTATTAAATTCTTCATTTACAGAACTTTCAAAAATTAAGATCCACTTCTCAAAAATATCTTTCAAAGTATCTTCAACAAGATAATTTTGAAGGCGATCTAATTTTATATCCACTACGCCGCAGGACCTGATTCTAGAAAATAAACTTAAATCATTTCGCACATTAAGACTGAGTCCGTGGAATGTAATTCCATTTTTAACTTCAATGCCACAAAACGCGATTTTACCTGCGGCCGTGTAAAGACCAGCACCGTTGATATCCATTTCAGAATCAACTCCATAATCTTTTAGCAATTTTTTAGTCGCGAGCAATAAGAGTGAAACATAATGCTGAATTCCCCAATTTAACCTTCGTAAATTTAAAACAGGATAAATGATTAACTGACCTTCTGAGTGAATTGTCGCTAATCCACCGCGTGTCGTTTGATGTACGGGAATGGGTTCATGGGACGCTAAAAACTGATTTCTGAGTTCTTGGTCAGGCTGGGCCCTTCGGCCTAGGGTAATGACCGCTGGGTGCTGTAAACCGAGAATAGAAATGGTATTACCCTTCTGGGCTAATGTTCCTAAGTCGGATTGTAATTGGACTGATTTTTCAAAGCTCATGGATCCTAGATAAGAGGATTCAATAGTTGGTTTAACATTAGCGGTATAATTCAACTCGGTCATTTTCTTTAAATCCTGCCCCGGAATGGATAATGCTGACGGCTCCATCTTGTCCAAAGTAATTCACTATTTCAAGTGTTCCTTTCGCCTGGCCGCCTACTTTACCAATGTGGTAGCCAATTTCCGGGTCATAGATTTCGCTTCCATCTTCCACGACCTTTAATATATCACCCACCTGAACTCCCGAAATACGGCCCACGTTGAGATATATCTTTTCACCTTTTAACGCGGCGATGCGGCCTTCCCAGCTGACTTCATTCATTGACGAGATGACCTGTGGTGTAAAATCTAAAAAGGCATCTTTAATAAGAACCGAAATTAGATCAGGGTTTTTTTCAAAGAATTTCGCTTCGGTTACATTATCGGCAACGTGACTGTCTGCATCCTCAATCGTAACAGTTTTGACCGTGTGGAAAAGCTCTTTCCCCGAACGTACATTGACGACACGAATTCGAACGACCGCTTCAAAAATTGTTTTATGAAAAATGCTAGAGTCTTTTTTATCACTGATTTTTTTCATCCGGAGATCCAAAATTTTTCCTTCAAGGACAGAACTGACGCCGGCAGTTTGAAGATCCGGTAATAGCTTAGGGAAATTATACTCTCCGGCACTTACGTAAGTCGCTGGATCAACTTTTAGTTGATTCGAATCGATCGCAATAACTTCGTCTGATTTATTCACTTCATCCATTAAGGCCTCACGTGCCGAGCGTCGCGATGATTCGGGGCGATCCGGAGATAAATCTAAAAATGGTAAAATGACGAGTCTTTTTTTAGGACCTTTTTCTTCTAATCTGGATTTAAAGTCGATGTCTTTAATTTGCCGCTTAATTGCCACGGCCGGCGATTTTATTTCTCTTTCGACAACCGGTACTGGTGTCGGCACTGCTTTTTTGTCTAGCTCGGCACAACTTACTAGAAAACTAAGTACCAAAATAAAAACAATGCGAAAACTGTTGATATAATAATGATGCTTCATCAGGTCTCCAAATTAAAGGGTTCTTTTTAGATACCCCTTTATCTTAGCCTACTTTTACACTTCGATAAAGTCGGTGCGACCAAAGAGCTGTCTAGCTCCTTCGAAAAAGTGATCTGAGATTTCAATTTGATGAGGTTCATCCGCAAAAATTTCAATATCTTGGCCTTCGATATTCATAACAAGCCTTACGTCGGTAGGACCTTTGTATTCATTTAATAGCGACGCCAGTTTTTCGTAATCTTCAGATTCTAACTTATCTAAACGCACCGAGATTTTTTTGGTCTTTTTTAAAACATCATCGAACAAAGCAAAGCTGTCCGCCATGATCTTGGCGTTACCGTTTTCAACTTCTAACGAACCACCAATCAGAAGTGGCTTTTCTTCCTTCAACAGAGTTCCGTATTTAGCAAACGTGTCCGGGAAAATCACAAGTTCGGCAGTGCCGGTTAAATCTTCTACTTTCGCAAAAGCCATTCGAGTGCCTTTTTTCGTGATTAACTCTTTGTATTCAGTAATGAGTCCCGCGACAATCACCCGCTTTTTATTTCGCTGTTCGCCCCACTTCGGTTTTCCTTGTTCCGCAATCTTTTGCTGCTCTTCCAGCGAAATTAAACTTGGAAGATCGTGAACTGTTGCCGACGCCCAAATTTTTGCGAAATTTTCAAATCCGCGCAAAGGATGATCGCTTAAGTAAAATCCCAAGACTTCTTTTTCAAAAGATAAAGACTGAACGCGACTCCACGTTTTTACGTCGGGTAATTTAACGACGGCCTCTTCGGGGTTTCCTAAATCAAATAAGGATACCTGACCGGATTCTTTATCTTTTTGATGTTCAACGGCGCGCTCTAAAAACTGAGTATACCCTGTCATAAGTTGTGCACGGTGATAACCAAATCGGTCAAAAGCTCCTGCTTTAATGAAACCTTCAATCACTTTTTTATTCACACGTCGTAGATCGACTCGGTTGAAAAAGTCTTCTAACGAAATGAATTTTTTATCATCGCATTTTTCGCGGGCTTCGATAACGGCTTCAACAGCCCCTTCACCGACACCTTTAATTCCGCCAAGACCGAAATAAATATCGTCTTCTTTAACAGTGAATAGATATTCTGAAAAATTCACATCCGGCGTATGAACTTTGAGTCCGCGCTTCTGCGCGTCTTTCACGTATTTAACTACCTTATCGGTATCGCCCACTTCGGTCGATAATAAAGCTGCGAAGAATTCAGCAGGATAGTAATGTTTGATCCACGCCGTTTGTGCAGTAATCACCGAATACGCGGCCGCGTGGGATTTATTAAAACCATAATCAGCAAATTTAAACATCAGTTCAAATAACTCTTCTGATTTTTTCTGATCATGTCCGCGGTCCGATGCCCCTTTTAAAAAGCGCTCCCGTTGCTGATCCATTTCCGCTTTAATTTTTTTACCCATCGCGCGGCGAAGCATGTCGGCTTCACCTAAGCTGTAACCAGCGATCGTCGACGCGATCCCCATCACTTGCTCCTGATAAACCATAATGCCGTAGGTATCTTCGAGAATAATTTTTGATTCCGGTAAAATATATTCAACAGGGCTTTCGCCATTTTTTCTTTTTGCAAATTCCGGAATATTTGCCATGGGGCCTGGGCGATAAAGTGATGTGATCGCCGTAATGTCTCCAAATTTTGAAGGTTTTATTTTTCGGGTGGCGTCTGAAATCCCTTCACCTTCAAATTGAAAAACTCCGGCGTTATCGCCCCGTGAAAGCAGTTCGTAGATTTTGCTGTCATCGATCGGAATATCTTTTTCTTTTATTTTTATCCCACGATTTTTTTCAACTAATTTTAATGCTAAATGAATATGAGTTAGAGTTTTTAATCCCAAGAAATCGAACTTAATCAGACCAATTTTTTCCGCATGCTTCATGTCGTACTGCACGACATTCTCGTCGGCTGCTCCGCGGTACATCGGTGCGTGTTTGACTAGGCTTCCATCGGCAATGATGACCCCGGCCGCATGAATCCCCGCGTGGCGCACAAGCCCTTCGACCTTAAGAGCTAAATCCATCAGTGTTCCCACTGTAGGATTTAATTCCATCATTTCACGAATACGGGGTTCAATCTCTAGGGATTCTGAAAGGGTGACTCCCAATTTATCAGGAATTAATTTTGAAACCAGATCCACTTCGGCAAAGGTCAATCCCAAAACGCGCCCTACGTCTTTAATCGCCGCGCGCGATTGTAATTTTCCGTAAGTAATAATCTGAGATACGGACTCGGCACCGTACTTTTCAGTCACGTACTGAATGACCTCTTGGCGCCGGTCTTGGCAAAAATCGATGTCGAAATCGGGCATCGATACCCGTTCAGGATTTAAAAAACGCTCGAAAAGTAAAAAATGTGGTATCGGATCTAGATCCGTAATTCTTAAACTAAAAGCCACTAAAGAGCCGGCTCCAGAACCCCGGCCAGGGCCCACCGGAATATCGCGATTTTTAGCCCAGTTGATAAAATCTTGAACGATCAAAAAGTATCCGTTAAATCCCATCCGGTCAATAACGGCTAACTCAAAATCAAGTCGTTTTTTATATTCCAATTTCTTGGTCTCATCGATAAGAATATTTTTTTCTTCCATCTCAACAAAACGCTCATTCAGACCAATTTCACTGCTGTAGATAATTTCTTCTTTGACGGTTCGACCTTCGGTGGTTGGAAAACTAGGTAAATGGTAAATCGGTTTTCCTGCAGAATCTTTTAAATTAAATTTCACGTTGCAGCGTTCAGCAATTTGTACAGTATTCGTTAGTGCAGACGGTGTGCTTTTAAAAAGAGTCTGCATTTTTTCAGATGACTTAAAGTAGAAGTCTGAACTTCCCAGGGTGTATCTAGAATCATCCGACAATGTTTTATTAGAACCGATACAGACTAAAACTTCCTGAGCGATTTGATCATCTTGGGTTAGATAATGAACGTCATTTGTAGCCACTAATTCTGTTTTGGTAATTTGCGACGCCTCGATCAGAAATTGATTGATGCTTTTCCATTCGGGCCGTGTGGCACACATTTCTAAGTACAAACGGTCATCAAATATTTCTTTTAAATCCCGAATTTTTTTAAGGGCGGCTTCCGGACCTTCTTTTAAAAAAAGATCGGCGACTTCGCCGCGATAACCTCCTGTTAGACAAATAAGATCCGAATTATTTTTCTTTAAGACGTCATAATCAATTCGCGGTTTCCAATAAAAACCTTCTTGGTAACCCACCGTGCTTAACTGGCAAAGATTCTGATACCCATTAAAATTCTGCGCTAATAAAACTAAGCGTCTGGGCCCTAGGGCCACTTCGGAATATTTTTGATTCGGATCTTGTTTTTTTTCTAATCTAGAATGCGGCGCTATATAGGCATCAAGACCGATAATCGGTTTAACGTTTTGATCCAGACAGGCAAAATAAAACTCGATCGCGCCGAACATATTCCCATTATCTGTTAAAGCCACAGCCGGCATTTGATATTCAGCAGCTTTTTTAGCAATCCCTTTCAACCGACAAGCGGCCTCAAGCAGGGAATATTCTGAATGCACGTGCAAGTGAACAAAGCTCATTTTATTCCCACTCAATCGTTGCTGGCGGTTTACTTGTTATGTCGTAGACGATGCGATTAATTCCGGGAACCTGATTCGTAATTTTATTAGAAACGTATTTTAAAAACTGATGATCAAAATCGTACCAGTCGGCCGTCATACCATCGACCGATGTGACAGCTCGAAGGGATAGAACGAATTCATACGTTCTTGAATCGCCCTGAACACCCACCGTTTGCACGGGAAGTAAAATGCAGAACGCCTGCCAAATCTTATGATACAAATTATTTTCACGAAGCGATTGAATAAAAATATGATCGGCTTTTTTTAAAATCTCTAATTTTTTCTTAGTGATATCGCCAATAATGCGAATGGCTAATCCAGGGCCTGGGAAAGGATGACGATCAATAAAATTAGTAGCAAGTCCTAGTTGATGCCCAAGCTTACGAACTTCATCTTTAAATAAATTCCGCACCGGCTCGACGAGTTTTAATTTCATTTTCTCTGGAAGACCACCCACGTTGTGATGAGATTTAATCGTGACACTTCCACCCACCGAAGAAACACTTTCAATCACATCCGGGTAAAGTGTTCCTTGAGCTAAGAAATGAATATGCTCTTGATGAGCTTTTAGTTGGTTTTTTAAAGTCTCTTCAAAAACGTCAATAAAAAGCTGACCAATTATTTTTCTTTTTTTCTCAGGATCTGAAACTCCACTGAGTGCCGAGATAAACTTTTCTTCCGCATCTATTCCCAGAACATTAAGACCCATTTTTTTATAAGATTCTAAGACAACTTCAAATTCATTTTCACGAAGGAGTCCGTTATTGATGAAAACACAATGCACTCGCTCTGGCCCTAAAGTTTTAGTCAGTAAGGTAGCAACCACTGAAGAATCGACGCCGCCGCTGAGCGCACAAAGAACATGACTTTTTGAGTCCACCCGGTCGGTAATATATTTTTGGGCTAAATGCAGAATTTCTTCATTTTTCCACACGGGTTTAGCCCCGCACCATTTGGCAAAAGCATTTAAAACTTCCGTTCCATTTTCTGAATGGGAAACTTCAGGATGATACTGTAGTGCCCAGTACTGATCAGAGTAGAATCCAGCTATATGATTATTCGTAGTTAAAAGTACTTTGGCATTTGTCGGCACTTGAGTGACCACGTCCCCGTGACTCATCCATATGGAGTGCTCTTCAGGCCAGGGAAATTTTAATTCCTGATGCGCTTTCTTATCCCACTGTGCTTGAGTGACGCCATATTCTTTATGGGTTCCAGGTTTGACTTCGCCGCCCAGTTGGTGCGCCAAAAGTTGCATTCCGTAACAAATCCCTAAAAGCGGAGCGCACGAGATCAGCTCTTTCAGATCGCGCTCGGGACTTTTTAGATCATAAACAGAATTAGGACCGCCGCTCAGAATAATTCCTGCGGGGTTAAACTTTTTTATATTATCAATACTTTCTGAAAACGGAAATATTTCTGAGTAGTAGCCCAAATCACGCAGACGTCTTGCGATCAGCATCGTGACTTGTGACCCAAAGTCGAGAATTAAAAATCCATTTTTACTTTTTTCTGAATTCAAAACTAATCCTTAGTTAATAATTTATTCTAAACGATAATTAGGCGCTTCTTTTGTAATACTGACATCGTGGACATGAGATTCTTTCAGTCCTTGCCCGGTGATTTGTACGAACTTCGCTTTGGCTTGCAGGTCATCGATATTTTTCGCTCCGAGATAACCCATTCCTGATTTAAGTCCGCCAATCAGCTGATGAATAATTCCAGACGCACTTCCTTTGTACGGAACTTTTCCTTCGATTCCTTCAGGAACTAGTTTATCTAAATCCTGAGTGTCCATTTGCCCGTAGCGGTCTTTTGAGCCTTTCATCATGGCTTCCACAGATCCCATCCCACGATACATTTTGTACGTGCGTCCTTGATACAAGATCGTTTCGCCCGGAGCTTCCTCGGCTCCGGCTAAGGCGTTTCCGATCATGACGGTGTTTGCACCTAGAGCTAAAGCTTTAGTGATGTCTCCGGAAAATTTAATTCCACCATCGGCAATAATTGTTTTCTGCAATTTTTTAGCAACCGGAGCACATGTCATGATGGCGCTAATTTGCGGAACCCCGACACCAGCCACAATCCGAGTGGTGCAAATACTTCCAGGACCAACGCCCACTTTAATAACGTCAGCGCCCTGCTTAATGAGTTCTGACGTGGCTTCTGCGGTCACAACATTTCCGGCAATAATAATAACGTCTTTAAATTTACTTTTCACGTGCTGAATAGTTTGAATTACATTTTTTGAATGCCCATGGGCCGTATCAATACAAATAATATCGGCTCCGCTTCCGACTAACGCTTCGACGCGGTCAAGGGTGTCGGCAGAAATTCCGACAGCGGCACCAACCACCAGGCGGCCTTTACTATCTTTTGTTGCCCCGGGAAAGGCTTCGGCTTTTTCAATATCTTTTATAGTGATAAGTCCCTTTAACTGACCCGCTTGGTCAATCACCGGTAATTTTTCAATGCGGTGTTTTTGAAGAATTTTTTTAGCTTGATCTAAAGTCGTTCCTTCGTGGGTTGTGACTAAATTTTCCTTCGTCATTAAATTCCGGATAGGCTGGTTGATATTTGTTTCAAATCGCAAGTCGCGGTTCGTTAAAATCCCCACTAACTTTCCTTGCACCGTGATCGGCACACCGCTGATTGAATACCGCGACATAATTTGAATGGCTTCACTGACGTAATGATCGGGTGATAAGGTGATCGGATCTTGAATCATTCCACTTTCGTATTTTTTTACTTTTTCAACCTCAAAGGCCTGTTGAGTGATATTCAGATTTTTGTGAATAATTCCAAGTCCGCCATTTTGAGCCATGATCCGCGCGATTTTATTTTCGGTGACCGTATCCATGGCGGCCGAAATCAACGGAGAATTTAAATAAAGATCTCGGGCGAAAAA
>JAYTHR010000505.1:0-24694 GCA_043732425.1 Bdellovibrionales bacterium | reverse complement strand
CCAAAGCTTTGCGATAAGTTTTTATCGCGTCCCGGCGATCATTTTTCGCAAGTTGCACTAAGGCCAAGTTTCCATAAAGTTCAGATAGTGTCGGGTTCGCAGTGATTGCTTTATTCAACAAAAATTGTGCGGCTTCGAAATGTCCTTTTTTGTAATGATAAAGCGCTAAGGCATTCAAAGCTTTAGGGTCCTTCGAATTTTGCGTTAATATCTCAGAACTGGCTTTTTGAATCGATTCATCATTCTGTATTTTTATCGCTTCATTCAAAGCCGAGTAAAGCGAAGCCGCTGCCGGTTGCGGAGCTGGCTTGATTTCACTTTTATCCGGAGCTTTTTCCACAGACTTTTGATCAGATAACTCTGCCGAGGAGTTCTCGGAACCTAATCCCGAGATTTGAGTCTCAGCCAATTCGTTGGCCGACGAAAATTTGTTCGTTTGCGTGGGCTCGGACGAACACGAAAACAAATAAAGACTTAGGATAACTAAAGTAATTTTTTTCATTTCTCAACCATCCAGTTTACCAATCGACTTTCTGAACCAATTTCACCTTTATTATAGTAGTTAACGGGATCTCGTCGCGACATTTCATTCAAGGAGTTTCGGTAAGAGGAATTATAAACTTCCAAGTCACGGCCCCGATCAACAGCAACTTTGTAACTTTCGCTCGCTTTTTTAGAAAACTTATCAGTGATTTGCTCGAGCTGACTGCGGTACATCTTTTTCTGTTCCTCGGTCAGCTTAGGAGGTGTCGGCGCGCCCAGAATGGCCTTCGTCATATGATCGTTAGACTCTCCTAATAGATTTAACGAATCGACGATCTCTTCAGCTGAGTCTAATTTGATAATTTTAGACAACTCTTCATTCAGCTTGGTTAACTTGTCCAATTTTGCATCGACGGCCTTTTTTTGTCGGGCGGGGTCAGCCGGAATTCCGATCGCCTTCAGCTCTTGAAAAGTCCCTTCCGCATGCTGCAATAAAATTTTTGCAGCAAAACTGGCTCCATTAGCTTGTTTATCTGCACCCATTCCCCGGTGCAGCGCGATGACTTTTTCTTTTGATTCGTCAGCGTCACGCTTTCGACCTAATTTTTTTGAAATGAAGTAGATCCAGTATTGAGCTTCAACTTTTTTCTCGCCCCGAGCTTGCGGTAGCTCTACGAACTCTTTGTAATGTGCTAAAGCTGCCGACTGCGCATTTGCTTTTCGTTGCAGCTGTGCCAGGTTAAATAAAGTTGTCGCATTTTCTGTTTTATTTTTGTTATCTTTAATAAAAGCGGTATAAGCAGCGACCGCTTCGTTTGTTTTCCCCAGCACTTCATACATGACAGCTGCATTATATAAATAATTGGGGGCTAGTGCGTCTTTAGGGTCGGCAGCGGCTAATTCTTTAAAAAGTTTTGCCGATTCTTCAAACGAACCTGAATCCTGATAGAGCTTTGCCAGTAACTTTTGGGCTTTCGGACGCAAACCTTCTGCTTTTTTATCTTTCGAATTAACTACCTTTTTGTAATTTTGAATCGCTTCATTATTCTTTCCAGATCTTTCAAAGTTTACCCCGGCATTGAATAAGGCCATGACAACGAGCTCTGACTTCGGGTTTTGCATAGCAAACGACTGGTACTGACTTGCCGATTCGAAATACTTTTTCTGCAATTCAAAATCTTGAGCTCTTTTAAAATTTGCCTTTTCTAAAACATCCCGAATATCGCTTCCGGCTTTTGAAGATGCGATCGCATCATTCGCAAGAAGTTCCGAACCCATTTTCTCAAGGCCGGCGTAATCTTTTTTCAAGTTATAGATATCTAATAGTAAATTGGCCGAATACTCTGAGTACTTAGTTTTCGAGTGCTTTTTTACAATTTCTTTAAATAGTGATTCGGCGGGCCCAAAGTTGTTCGTCTGATAATATAATCTTCCAACTCGGAATTTAATTTCCGCATCTTTATCAGATTCTGGATATTTTTGTGTGTACCAGGTAGCCGCCTTAATAAATTTTTCGACACGAGGATCCATGGCGATTGGCTCTGTAGATTCTCCCACCCGTTTTTGCAGCTCTTCATCTTTTGGCAATACTTTTTCAATGGCTAACAAAAGATTTTGTGAGGCCTTGGACGCAAACTTATTGTTAGGCGCATTTTCAGAGACCCAAGAATACTCAGCCGATGCTTCCTCGTATTTTCCCATATCATATAAAAGCTCGCCGTAAAAAAAGTGCATTTCTGCAACCTCAGGCGCCGCAGAAAATTCTTGGAAATAAAGCTTGTAGCCTTCGCTAGCTGTTTTTCGGGAATAGGCGGCTCTAGAATTCTGGGCTGTCTGATGCTGTTGAAGAATGTAATTTCTAAGCGTTTGTTCTCGTAATTTGACTGAGTTTTGTAAAAGGCTTTGATCCGATTGGTTTGCCGAATACCAACCCGATTTAGGCCCGAAATCTGAGATCCAACGGTAAAGCTCTTCTTTAAATTGCGGAGAATTTTTGGAGTAAAAATAATTTTGTACAATTTGATATTGGAATTCAAATGCTTTTTTTGCTGTGGGATCCTGAGTAATTAACATTCTAAAAACGTCTCGAGATGCGTCTCGATTGCCTTTATCTGCAAAAAAGTAGGCTAACTTTTCGATATAGACTCTTGATTCTTTCGTATTGATATTTGAAAAGTAAGTTACAGCTCTTTTTGTATCACCAAGGTCCGCGAAAAAGACAACCAGATCACGTAACGCTTCATTTTCAAGTCGCGACGAATTCAGCTTTTTTCCACCTACAGAGGCGGCAGCTTGGTTGTTATTCCCGGATTTAATAATAAAGTCCATGTACTGGATTGCTTGTTCCGTTTTTCCCAAGCGGTAAAGACACCAGGCTCCTTTGTATAAGGAAAATGTGTTCAACCGATGTTTTCTATCTTTCATTAACTTGGAATACTCTTTATAAGCGTCTGCCCATTTTTCATTTTCAAAATAGAATTCGCCGAGCGCGAAATAAGCCTCCCCCACGTAGGGGCTTGTCGGAAATTGGCGAGTTAACTGCGTGTAGTAAGTGGAGCCTTTTTTAGTATCATTAAGTTCAAAGTAATTATATCCCAAGAAAAATAAGGCCTGGCTTATTTTCTGATCTTTTGGATAATCTCGCAGGAACCATTCGTAAAGCTGGATAGCTTTACGATTATATTCCCTGGCTTCTGCCGTATCCAGCCTTGGTTTCTGCTTCGTTTGCCCGGCTTGAAAACTTTTTAGCTGCCTGTCATATTCATCTTGCTTTCGGGTATCAACAAGTGCCGATTTTTCCACATAAAGTTCGGCAAGTCTTAGCCAAAGCTCACCCCGACTAGAACTTGTTTTAAACTTTTGAGTCAGTTTGTATAGCTCTGCAATTTGCGCATTTAAAGTTTTTTCGTAAGCAGCCTGATCGGAATTATCGTACTTAAAAAGCTCCGACGATTTTGGCGGCTTCACTGAATTTAAATTGACCTGTTCTCGTGATTTAAATGAGAACGCAGTTTCGGGTAGCGTTGTCGCACCTTTTTGCTGCAGCAGGGTCGCTTTTCCGCCGCGACTATCGTCTTTTGCTTTTTTTAGCATTTCTCCGACTGTCATCTTTTTCTTTTTATTCGTCATTGATGAGTCCGAGCCATCTTCCTTAGCTGAACTTGTACTGGCCATCATCATTAGACCCGCGACTAATATAACAAAATTCACCTTTTGAAACTGCATTATTTTATTTCTCATAATTACTCGCAACTTTGCTTTCCAAGGTAGTGGTAATTTCCGACCTCATCCAACCAGTATTCACCCTGAAACGGATAATACTCATACCCATTCTTTATGTAAAAAGATCGATCTTGGTCATCGTCAACCTGAGATTCATTAACGTTTTTTCCTGCAATTTTTTTCTTTAAAAATTCTTTTTTACCGTTAATCATCTCGTAGCGGATGAAGCTAGCCTGCTCTTTCAAGTCCCGAAGTTCCGTGCGCATATTTAATAATTGCGCACGAGCCATATCACCGATCGTGTCTTTTGCAGTTTTAACCCGATTATTTAAAATACGATTAGCGTAGGCGCCTAAAGGAGTGCTTTTTATGATTGGATTATCTTCAACAAGCTTTTTCTCTTCAGCCAGGCGACGAATATAACTGTAGCTGCGTCGGACATTACCTTCTTCAGAGATATACCTCAAAACGTTATATGGTAAACCCAGACGCTTTTTAGACTCGGGATCTTTTCGAATAACATTAATCTTTTGAATTTCCTGAAAATAACTATCTGCCGAGGAATTGGCATTTAAAAAAGCATTTATTTTTTCAGAGATCGGTCCGTATTGAGTTTCGAAAAGACTGACAACTTTTTCCATCTCGTCATACTTACAAATATATAAATAAACAATTCCTCTTAAAAGTAAGGACTCAGGAATATAGGCATCTTCGTAAAAAGAAGAGTGTAGGGTCTGAAAATTACTCAGACTCGAACGAAAGCGCGCTGCCCGAAGCATAGCCCAGCTTTTTTCAAATGTAGCGTCATGCCACATAACATGATCTCGTGGAACTTTCGAATACGCATCAATAGATTTTTGCCACTCTTGCTTCTGATAAAGGGTGCGCGCGATGGCCATCTGTGCCGCCACCTTGTTGGTATCAGAAACTTTGCTGTTACTTCTAGAGTTTAGTAAAATTTTAAAAGTCTGCAGAGCTTGATCGGTCTCTTTGGCCTCGGCGTAGGCTAAACCTTTGTTATATAAGGCGCTGTAGTAATAGCGACTATTCGGAGCCACTTTACTGTAAAGTTGGGCCGCCTCTGAAAACAGTCCCGCTTTACCCTTAATCTCACCGAGACGAAAATAAAGCATATCACGATTTTGCGTTGGGACGCTATTGACGTCGATTCTTTGAATTGCGTAATTTAATAAGGTTTCATCACCTAAGCGATCAGTGACGACAAGTAATTTTTCGATGGCCTGTCGAGTCCATTTTTTGTCATTAGATTTAATGACATCAACGAACTGAAAAGAAGCCACCTGGTTTAAATTAAGTTCCATCAAGCAAAGGCCCAAAAAATATTTAATTTGAGGTCTTTCTTCGGTAAGATCAGGTCTTCGTGACAAAGTTAGAAACGAGTTAGCCGCTTGAGCATACTGTCCTGACTTCATCAATCCCATCGCTGCTGATAACAAAGATTTTTGGGCTCCATTTTTATTTTGTGAATACACCTTCGAGTTCTGAGGTGCACTCTGGCGCGTTGATTTAGGCGCTGTTTTCGTGGAAGCTGCATTCACGGAAATCGCGAAGAATCCAATAAAACCAAAAACCACTACTGGGAATATTAAGAGTTGTATTTTCATCGGTATTTAGCCTCCGGAAAGAAAAAGCTGAAACCAGCAGTCAGAATCAAATCATTATAGGAATTTTTTAGCGGCTGTGATGAGCTGGCACTTCCGTTTGCAATGAATGGCGTTGCTTGGAAAAAAGACCAGCTGTAATCCCAGCGAAAAGCAAAAGCTTTGTTGATTGCAAAAATTTGCCCCGTCCCGATGTGGATTGTGGGCACGCTACCCTCTTGAGAATTAGTGCTTGAAGTTCCGCCGCCGGCAGAGAAATACATATCAAAAGGAATGATGCGCTCATTCAGTAAAGAAAGTTTTCCGTAAATCGGGGCCCAAACGATATCGGCTCCCATGTAGTTTTTTGTATTTACGAATTTTTCGGGCTGAAGTGAATTGTTATCCCTTATTTCTTTAGATACTTGGCGCTCGGAATTCGATAAGATAATCCCTGAAAGTTCAATACCAAAAGATTCGGTAAAGTAATATCCCAGATTAAATTTAGCTCCTAAATTTAAAAACCACGGAGAATTTGTGGTCGTTCCGACTCCGGCATACAATTGAAAACGCTCGGTTTTAGGAAGATATTTTTTCTGAATCACCGAAATTTCGCTAAAAGAAGCTAACTTATTTAAATCCGCAATTTTTTCTACTTTGACATTAACCTTCGGAGCTTTTTCTGCTACCGTTTCGTTTTTATTTTCAGTTTCATTGGGCTGGTTAGTCTGACTTGGTAATTCACTGGTGTTTGCAGTGGGTGTTTCTTTTTTTGGAGCGTTGTTTTTATACAGACCTTCTACGTTCAATATTTCTTGGTCATCCAAATTTTGTTCGGCAGCATTAATATTTTTTGGAGTCAGCGCGATGGCTAATGCAACTGCTGCTGCTTTTAGAATGATTTTTTTCATTTTCGCATTTCTCATTGCCATCCCCTTAAAACAAGTAATTCAAACCAACTTCTAAGTTGGTTGTATAAGTTAAACGCTCGTCGAAACTATCGTAGCTTGGCACGGGATCAGATTGTGGAGATCCAACGGGCTTGGTTCCATTTAACAAAGCTCCGCGTTTAAAGGGAATAGGGGCCTGGTTAGCAAAAAGCCGCAAATCGACTTTTAAAGAAAGGTGGTTTGTAAAATAAAAGCGCTCGCCGACGCCGACGGCTAACGCTGGATAGGCTTTGTGAACATACTTTATCGTACCGGCTGAGCCAGAAAAATAAATCGAGGTGTTCATGACAGCTTGCTTGGTTAAACTCAGTTTTCCGTAAAAAAGTTTGTAATTATAATCAGCTATCAACGAATAATCTGGCGCAGGCGCACGACTATAATCCAAACCAAAATCATCTTTAATACCCTGAGCATCCCGCGATAAACCGATGCTGTTTTTGGTGTAAACAAGTCCGATCGAATGAATATCTGTTAAATGGTAATTTCCGGCAATACCAATTTTTGTCGTGCTGTAAATGGGCTCGGTCAGGGCGAAGCCTCCGAAAATACCGACATCAAACGTTCCGGAATCTTGAATATTTCTATTTTTCACACTGACGGGATTATCAAAAATAGGGTAAACCGTTTCTTGAGCCAGTTCATCAACTGGAACTTCGACATCATCAGCAACCGCTTTTATCGCTACCGCAAAAACAGTCGCCGTAATTAAAAATAAATTCAAAATATTTCGCAACATCTTCACCTCAAGCTTTTGCATAAAAACCATATTTCAAAATAAAATTACATATTTCACGAACAGCACCATTGCCACCAGGTCGTTTAGTCACATAATCAACAACTTCGATCACTTCATCCACAGCTTCGGGAACGGTGGCCGCAAAGCCAACTTCATTCAGCAGCGGAATATCAAAAATATCATCCCCGACATAGGCAATTTCTTCGCGCTTGAATCCCGATTCTTTTAAAAGCTTTTCGAAGGAAGGCCATTTTTCCAAAGCGCCTTCGTAAAAGTAATCAAAACCTAGCATTTTAGCGCGCGCGCGAACATCAGTAGCTTTTGCACCCGTAATGATTGCTAATTTATATCCAGCTGCTGAAATTTCTTTAATCCCGACGCCATCACGAACGGAATAAATTCTTTTCCATTCGCCATTGGAATCCATCCATAAACGGCAGTCTGTTAGAACACCGTCCACATCCAAAACCAGCATTTTTATAGGTCGTAATTTTTGTACATCTAATGCCACGATTTCATTGTGGAAAATATAATTCTGGACGGCAAGGAAACTGCCGTCAAAGGTCTGTGTTCGGTGAAAAATAAGTTAAAGGTCTAGACTTAAGTCGATTAATTACTGAATTTTATCGAACTTTTGCGGCTAAAAGATCGGAGTAAATCAACATCCCGACTGGACGCAAAGGTGTTGAAGATGATTTATCTAACACGATCAGCATTTGAATTCGAAATTGCTCCATCAAAAATAGGGCTTTCTCGGCCAATTCATTCGCGTCAATCGTTCTCGGAGAATGACTCATTAAATCTTTTGCCACCTTGGAATAGGGATCTTCATTTCGCTCTAGAAATCGACGGATATCTCCGTCGGTCACGACGCCCATCAGCTGTCCTTCATCATCAATAACACCCGCGGCTCCGCGTACACTTTGATGGGTCATTTTAGTAAGAAGTTCCTTCATCGAAGTTCCGGGCTTCACGAAAGGCAAAGCTTCGCCTTTTTGCATCAGTTCATGAACCCGCTTCAAGCGCGCCCCTAAAGAACCTGCCGGATGAAGTTCTGCATAATTTTCGGCTTTAAATCCCCGTTTATCAAGAACCGCCATAGCCAAGGCGTCTCCCATTGCCAGAGTGGCCGTGCTTGATGACGTTGGAGCTAAATTCAACGGACAAGCTTCTTTTTCTACTGAAACATCAAGCACGACCTGAGCCGCGGTAGCCAAGGTACTTTGAATTTTTCCAGTTAAAGCAATTAACTGGATCCCGTGACGGGATAAAAAACTTAGAATCGAGTTTAGCTCAGCGGCTTCACCACCGTAAGAAAGTGCAATTACTAAATCTTTTTTCGTAATAACACCCATATCCCCATGACTGCTTTCCGCCGGATGCAAGTACAGTGAAGGCGTTCCTGTGCTGGAAAATGTACTCGCTAACTTTCTTGCAATTTGCCCTGATTTTCCTATACCCGTAAAAACAACTTTCCCTTCGCAGGAAATAATCAGCTCGGCGGCTTTTTCAAAATCTTTTCCTAAGCGCGGAATTAAATTTAAAATGCTTTCTGCTTCTATTTTTAATGTTTTTTTAGCAACCTCTAAATAAGTAGACATTTATTTTACCTTTTTTAAAGATGCTTTTATAAATTCCGCGAAAAGTGGATGAGGACTCAACGGTTTTGACTTAAACTCAGGATGAAATTGCACGCCGATAAACCAAGGGTGCTTTGTGTTTTCTAAAATTTCGACTAAGTTTCGTTCCGAATTAATTCCCGTAGCCCGCAGACCATTTTTTTCGAAAAGATCTTTATATTTATTATTGAATTCATAACGATGGCGGTGACGCTCCGAAATATTATTCTTTTTATAAATTTTTACGGCTAAACTTTTTGGCTGTAAACGACATTGAAAGGCCCCCAACCGCATGGTTCCGCCTTTATCGACTTTGCCTCGCTGTTCAACCATCGAATCAATAACAATATTTCCTCCGCGTTTGACTTCGCCGACAAATTCCCGCGACGTGGCATCCCGAATTCCACAGACGTTACGAGCGAACTCAATCGCCGCAAGTTGCATTCCAAAACAGATTCCAAAAAATGGAACTTGTTTTTCCCTTGCGTACTGTATGGCGGCTAATTTTCCTTCAACACCACGGCTTCCAAAACCACCCGGCACTAAAACACCCGCAGCTTGCTTCAAAAATTCCTTGGCCGTCTTTGCGGTTATCTTTTCTGAATCGATATAGAGTATCTCAACTTTCGTTTTATTTGCTAATCCCCCATGAACCAAAGCTTCATGTAGAGATTTATAAGATTCTTTCAAATCGACATACTTTCCAACAACCGCAATTTTCACAGACTGCAAATCAGAACTCTGAATGCGTGCAATTTTCTGCCACCCCGAAATATTAGGCTTTGTTTTTTTCAACTGCAGTCGTTCGACCAGTAGTTCGTCTAAATTTTCTTTATGGAGCGCCAAGGGAACATCATAAATGGAAACGGAATCTTTAGCAGAAATAACGTGTTTCGTTTTAATCGAACAAAATAAACCAATTTTGGATTTCAGATGTTCGTCGATTGTCTTTTCGCTGCGACAGATTAAGAAATCAGGTTGTAAGCCAATTTCACGCAGTTCTTTTACACTGTGTTGTGTGGGTTTACTTTTGAGTTCGCCAGCAACAGCGATGTACGGAACATAGGTGACATGCACCAATGCGGTGTTGTCATGTCCTAAATCAAGTCGAAGTTGGCGAATGGCTTCAAAGAAAGGCTGGGCTTCAATGTCTCCAACAGTTCCGCCAATTTCCACAATAATAATTTCGCAACCCTGAGCCGCTTCGAATAACTTCGATTTGATTTCATCCGTGATATGCGGAATCACTTGAACCGTACCACCTAAATAATCCCCGCGTCGTTCGCGCGTAATCACTGAATCATAAATTTGTCCGGCGCTAACAGAATTGCTTCGCATCAAGTGAGCATTGGTAAACCGCTCGTAATGGCCTAAATCAAGGTCTGTCTCTGCACCATCCTCGGTCACGTAAACTTCTCCGTGCTGAAGTGGCGACATAGTTCCGGGGTCGACATTTAGGTAGGGATCAAATTTCATGATCGTGACTTTAAATCCGCGGGCTTCCAGTAAAGAACCCAAGCTTGCGGCGGCTAGTCCTTTTCCAATCGAAGAGACCACTCCGCCGGTGACGAAAATAAATTTTTGCTGCATTTTTTGCGATCTTTTTTTTGACATTTTTTCACCCGTGTTAAGGTAACAATAGCAGTTACTTCAACAAGGCTTCAAGCTTTTGCAAATCTTCGATCGTATCAACACCATACGTCGGCTTTTTGACTGCTAAAACCTTGATCTTAGCTCCTAAATAAAGGGCTCGCAGCTGCTCTAAGCTTTCGTGCTTCTCAATAGCCGTCGGGGAAGTCGAACAAAAGCGATTTAAAAAACTTTTTGAATATCCATAAAGTCCAACATGTTTCATAACATCATTTTCCGAAACTGAAATTGATTGTAAATTGGATTTATTTTCTCTAGAAAACGGTATTGGCAGCCGACTAAAATAAATAGCTTCTTGCCTGTGATTAGTGATTACTTTTACAGCATTTTGATTAAACAAATCCTCCACCGCTAAAGGGTGAGCCAATGTTGCCATTTCCAACGTGCTATCCATTAAAAAAGCTTGGGCAAGCGGATCTATAAAATCTTTTGATATTAAGGGCTCGTCTCCCTGAATATTCAGCACACAATCAAAATCTAAATTTTTAGTGGCTTCATAAATACGATCCGTCCCCGTTGGGCAGTCCGAAGAAGTCATAATAACATCCACTTGAATGGACTGGCAAAAATCATAAATGCGCTGATCATCAGTAGCTACGTAGATTTTATTTATCAAAGTACTTGTGCGAGCGCCCTCAACAACCCACTGAAGAATTTTTTTTCCCTTCAATTCCGCCAAAGGTTTTCCCGGAAATCGCGTTGAACCAAATCGTGCGGGAATGACAGCTATAATTTTCAAGCGTTAATCCTTCACCCAGTTGCGAAAAATAAATTCTTCCACTTCGCGGCATCCCACTTTGGTTTGCGAAGATAATGGAAAGACCTCATCGATTCTAGATTGTTTTTTCATTCGAGCCACAGCTTTTTCGACATCTTGCTTCGAAAACTTATCCATTTTTGTCAATGCAATAGCTACCGGAATATCGTGCTTACGCACAAATTCAGCAATATTTTCTTCGTCCTCTTGCCATTCGCGCGTCATATCAATCACCAAAACTAATCCAGATAGCTGAGATCGTAAAACTAAATAATTTTCAATCATTTTACGCCACATTTTAATTTCATCGCCACTGCGGGATGCGAACCCATAACCTGGCATATCGACTAAACAGTAATTAGCTCCGACGTTAAAAAAATTAAGAAGCCTGGTTTTTCCCGGTGTTTGACTGACTTTAGCAATTTTTCCGTTGGCCCAAATATTTATCAAAGAAGACTTCCCCGCATTCGATCTGCCGGCGATAGCAATTTCTTTCAAATCATGTTTTGGAAAATCGGCAGTATTCACGGCGCTTTTTATAAATGTCATTTTAGGCATACAAAACTATAAGCGATTTCAGCTGAATTCTCAATTCTTAGATTATTTATTTGTTATCGGATTTAGAACGGTCAGATCGAATTAAATACCCAACCACTATATAAAATGAAGTCCGAAAATTGAATATCAGGAAGTCACAAACAAAATAGGGGAACTAAATATGGGTCAATTTCAAATTGAATTAATGGATGGAAGTCAGCAAATTTGGGATATCACCGAATACGCTAATATCGGTAAAGACAGCAGCTGCGCGGTTCAGGTTTCTGATCCATTTATCATGGATCGTCACGCGCGACTTGAGGTCAAAGGGCAGCAGTTACTCATTAAAGATCTGCGCTCCAGCGAAGGAACTTTCGTTAACGGAGCGCAAATCCTGGAAGCCATCCTTAAGGATGGCGATTTAATTACTTTAGGCAGCTGCGATTTTGTCATTCACGACTCAAAAACAATTAAAAAAGATTTTTCTCTAACAAGCCGTTGCGAATTTTGGAAAGAGCAATTAAACACGTTAGGTTCAGTGGCACAAACAAAATTTCCAGTGCTTTTACTAGGTCCATCAGGCACGGGAAAAGATGTTATCGCGCAGGCTTTACACGCGTCCAGCCCTCATTCAAATGCGGCCTTCGTCAGCGTAAATTGTTCGGCTCTTACCGAAACTTTGGTAGAAAGTGAACTGTTCGGACACGTGAAGGGAAGTTTTACTGGCGCGATTTCCGATCGAAAAGGCGCTTTTGAATCGGCTCGTGGCGGAACATTGTTTTTAGATGAAATTGGAGATTTGACTTACGGACTGCAAGCCAAATTACTTCGAGCCCTTGAAAATAATGAAATTCGTCCTGTCGGTAGTGACCGCTCAGTAAAAACTGACGTTCGTATTTTAGCAGCCACTCATCAAAATTTATACCAAAAAATTCGTGAAGGAAGTTTTCGCTCTGACCTTTATTACCGACTGAATGTGATAACTATCGAAACTCCGGCCTTAAAAGATCGGCTCGAGGATTTTGATGAACTACTTTACTCATTCGCTCGTCAAATGAAAGTTCGATTTTCATTTAATGCCATCCAAACTTTAAAAAAGCATGACTGGCCAGGGAATATTCGAGAACTTCGCAACGTGGTGGCGCGCGCTTCTGCATTGTTTCCTAAAAAATATATTGAGGACCACCATATAGATATTTTACTGAATAAAAAAGAACGCCTGGCCCATTTGCCCACCGGAGTGAATTATTCGGCTTCGGGAAATGATGCCAATCAAATGTCGGTGATTAAAGAAATCGAAAAACAGATGATTCTGAAAAGATTAGCTGCGAATCACGGAAATCAAAAAAGGACGGCTGTTGATTTAGGAATGCCAAAATCAACGCTTCACGACCGCATTCGGAACTACAATATTGATTTGGAACAATTTAAATATTAAATATTTAGGGCTTTAAAATAATTGATTTTATCAGTGATCGGCGAACTTGTCCTTGAGACAAGTTCGCATTAATCAGCGTCGTAAAATTTTCGAGTAAGACTTTTTTTCCATCAGCTGAACCTAAGTCATCATAATTATATTCTTCTGCTTTTCGTAATAAAATATCTTTAAATTCTGCTTCTCGGTCTTTTATCTCGATGACCGCTTCAGCGGACATTCCCTCAACGCTAAGTTCAAGTGCTAACATGGGATTTGGGCCTGAATTTTCAGAAGGCTTCACATTGGTAACCATTTTAGACAAGGTAATTAAGTTTTTTGCGAAGCGAGGGTTATCGTAAAAGGGTTCGGCCTCGGTTAAGGGGTTATAAGTTTGAACATCTGAATTCCACTCGGCAAAGGATCTTAGAAATAGACCTTTCGAAAAGTAGTAACTAGAAAATTTTGAGCCAAAGAAAACTAAACCTACGGCAGCAATAATCAAAAACCAAAAAAATAAATGCTTTTTGGGATCGTCTTTGATGAGAAATAAATTCTGAAAATGAAAACGCCATTGAATTTGATTCCGATTCGATCGGCTCATATTTGTGATCACATCATCCATGATCGACAAATCGCCCGCAGACGATTCAACATGTATGTCAGCAATCTGCTTAAAAAATTCTGGATCTTCCTCATACAGCATTTGGTCAATATCTTCAAGCGAAGCTAGTTCCTCGTTTGAAACCGCGGAGTCATCACTTAAAGCGGGAGCTTTACCGAAGGATTCTTCGTTACTTTTATTTGGATTATCGTCTGAGTTTTCAGTCACTAAATCAGTGTAAGCACGGTTCTTGCGAAAAGCTAGCAATTGGGCTGGCCTATGGTCGCGCTGCTTTCGTGCATTCAATTTGTCTTTGGGATATCATTTAGTGATATGAAATCAACGACCGCATTTCAGTGCGTTTTTATTTTACTTAGCTTTTTTTCTTGCGCGATTGATTCTATTAAAACTGTGCACGACGAAAAAGCCGAAGCGGCAAACAAAGAGGCCGCTGAACATCCGAAAAATCTAGCTGAAGTAAAGAAGAGTGCCTCGACATTGACCGACGAAGAGTTAAGTAAATTTGCCTACGAAATTGGTTTAGATCCCACAAAAAATTTAAGCAGCGAAGAAGTAGCCCAAGTCGAAAAAAGAAAGAAACTTCGAACCTTAGAGCGTTCATTGGATTCACAAAAAGAACGAATAAATTACTCGAAAGTTTTACCTTGGCTGCAGGACGACGAAGAAAAGATAACATATCTTTCCATCCCATCGGTCGAAGGCCGTCAAGCTTGGATCAATAAGAACAAAATTTGGAAGCGCGCAAAAAATTCCAAGGATTACCAGGATATTATGGAAGCTACTGACATTGCGCTTGGGATGCCAAGCGACCTTGTTAAAAAAGCCTGGGGAGACCCTGATGCCATTGAGAGCAGTGGCAACCCAATTTATAAAAATGAACGCTGGAAATATATTAAACAAGTATCAACACCAAACGGATACCGCCAAGAAAAACGATACGTTTATTTTGAGGGTGGTCGCGTTGTCGGCTGGGAGACAGAATGAATAAAAGTTTAGGAATTATTTTTGTAAGTTTTTTGATTTGTAATTTTGCTAGCCATTCGGCCCATGCCGCAAATGTGTTACAGGTTAAAGGTAATTCTGCAATTCTAGAATTATCGGACTCAGAGATTGAATCCCTACAGCCAGAAGCTGGCAAAAAGATTCGACTTATTTCAAATGGCAAACAAGCCTCAGCTAATATTAAAAAAATATCGAATAAAAAAATCCTGATCAACACCACCGCTAGTTTAGCCGGAATCAAAGCAGTTCAAGTGGCTGTAGGTGGCTCAAGCGAAAGCAGCGATGATGGGGGATCAAGAAAAAGTAAATTCGGTAATTCACAAAAAAAATGGTCTTTCGGCGCTAATTTACAGTACGTGACCGGAACTTCAAGTATTGCTATCACTTCCCTTCCGTCACGAACATTAAAATACAGTGGTTTTGATATATCTGGCGTTGGTATGTATTATTTTGATGCCTTCGGCGTTGGTGGAAGGGCGGATTACACTTTCGGAAGTGGAACTACCGAAGTCAGTTCGGATAAAGTGACCCAAGTGGATTTTAGTTTACTTGGTGAATATAAATTTAAAACGTTTTCGGTCGGCGTTATGCTAGCGGTATTTTCGAATATTCGCGACACGGATAATATTGGAAATGACAATTCATTAAATGCATCGGGTTTAGGTTATGGATTGTATGCGACGTACGATATCTACAAGCAGTTTAAACTTCTATTAACCTACAAAACCGTTAATTATAAACTAGATCCCGCAAGCTACGGCACGAGTGATATTCGCTTTGGAGCCGGCTACTACTTTTAAAGTATTACAGCTGAAATTATTACTTTTTAAACTTCGCCTACTAAAATTAGTGGGCCTCATCCCAATTATTACCGATTGAGGCATTCACTTTTAACGGAACTTTTAATTTTGCCACAGATTCCATTGTTTTTTTGATCCATGGAGTCTGCTTCTCGAGATCCGACTGAGTTCCTTCGAAAATAAGCTCATCGTGGACTTGCAAAAGCATTGTGATCTGAGAATTATTTTTCGCGTCCTGAGCGACTTCGATCATAGCCATTTTAACTAGATCGCTGGCGGTACCTTGAATCGGGGCATTGATCGCAGCCCGTTCCCCAAATTTTTTAAGCATCATATTTGCGGAATCTAATTCTGGAATGTAGCGGCGCCGTCCAAATAGGGTCTCAACATATTTTTGTTCATGCGCTTTTTGAATCGTAGTTTCAATATAATTTTTAATGCCGCTAAATTTAATAAAATATTTTTCTATAATTTCTGCCGATTGCTTTCGTGAAATTCCTAACGTTTCGGCAAGTCCGTAAGTCCCTTGTCCGTAGGCAATTCCGAAATTAACGGCTTTGGCGATACGGCGCTGTTCTTTGGTCACCTGATCTAAAGCCACTGCAAATATCTCGGCGGCCGTTGCCAAGTGGATATCTAAATCTTGACGAAATGCTTGAATTAAACCAGCGTCATCTGACATATGCGCCAGCACACGAAGTTCAATCTGAGAGTAATCTACCGAAAGTAATTTTTTTCCTGGGCCCGCAATAAAACTTTGCCGGACTCTTTGTCCACGCTCGGTCCGGATCGGGATATTTTGGATGTTCGGATTTGCACTGGATAGTCGTCCGGTCGCGGTTAGGGCCTGATTAAATTGTGTGTGAATTCGATTTTTTTGATCAACCAGCTGAGGCAATGAATCGACATAGGTCGACTTCAGCTTAGCTATTTCGCGGTAATTAATAATTTCTTTAGCTATAGGATGCGTTAGTTTTTCTAAAACATCGTTGTCCGTAGAATAACCTGTTTTAGTTTTTTTGCTTCCTTCGAGACCCATTTTTTCAAACAGGATGACGCCCAGCTGTTTGGGTGAACCGATATTAAATTGTTGCCCAGCAATTTTGTAAATGGCTTGCTCTTGAATGGCGAGCTCTTCCCCTAATTGTTTTGAATATTGTGCGAGCTGTTCTAAATTCAAGGAAATTCCGATTTGCTCCATAGCAAATAAAATTGGAATCAATGGCTTTTCCATTTTATTATAAATCACGAAGAGATTTTTTTCGTCGAGTTGCTTTTGAACTTCGGACATTAGCAAAAGGCAAAGCTGATAAAATTTCTCGACCGTCACTTCAGATTCGATTTCAATATGTAGAAAAAACTGAGCTAATTTTTGGATATCCGTGCTATCGGCAGCTCGAATGACGTACGCGGCGAGCATCAGATCCCACTTAATTTTGGATTGCATGGTCGCTTGCTGACTTTGATCCATTTTAAGACCAATTTCATGCCACACTTTTTTAAGGTTAAAGCCTGACCATATGGTATCGTTAAAGTTGAGTTTGCAGTTCGACTTCTCGGTCACGTAAAGTTGCGAACCAAAACCTAAAGCGATTTTTTCGTCGAGCTCAAAGATAAAAAAGGCTTCTTTCTGATCCAGCCGCTTTTGAATTGCCTCAGCACTCCATGCGATGACTTCAATCTTTGTTTCTTCAAAGTCTGGGGTAGCTACTGGCGATACTTTCTCGGCATTAGGGTTTCCGGGTTTACTTTTACTCGCTGCCGCGGGTGATGTATCTGCCGGTTGATCGAGTAAAGATTTTTCGAAAGATTTAAAATTAAGATCTCTTAGAAACTCTCGAAGTTCTTCCTTTTTCATTTCCTTTAATTTAAAATCATCTAACGTTTTATTTAATTTAATATCGCAAACGATTGTCACCAATGTCTTCGATAAAAAGGCATTTTTTTCAGAGGCGATGAGCTTCGCTTTTATTCCAGCGCTTTCAACTTGTTCAATATTTTTGTAGATTCCCTCGAGCGAACCAAATTGCTCGATCAATTTTTGCGCTCCTTTAGGCCCAATGCCGCTGATCCCCGGGATATTATCTGAGGGGTCTCCGGTGATGGCTAAAAAATCGATAAAATGCTCGGGGGCGACTCCGTGTTTTTCTTTAACAAGTCGGGCGTCGTAGGTAACTTCTTTCATCGTATCGTAAAGGAAAACTTGAGGACTTATCAGCTGGCAAAAATCTTTATCACCGCTGACGATGTAAACTTCGTAATTTTCTTTTTCGGCCATCCTAGCGATCGTTCCGATCAGGTCATCGGCCTCGTAGCTAGGAACTTCTAGATCTGCAATTCCGAATAAGTTGGCTACTTTTTTTAGATAGGGCATTTGCACTTGTAGATCATCTGGCATCGCTGTGCGGTGGGCTTTGTATTCAGTATAAAGATCTTTTCGAAAAGAAGGTTCTTTGCGGTCATAGCAAAATACAATATGGTCAGGATTTTTTTCTTTCATCAATTTGACGATCATCGAGATAAATCCGTAAACGGCATTTACCGGAACCCCCTGACTGGAAGTCAGGGGGCGGACAGCATAGAAGGCGCGAAAAAACATCGAGCTGACGTCGATAAGGTAAATTTTATTTTTCATACGGGAAGACTACGCGGTCGTTTTAAATTTGTCGACTTGATCCAGTGATTTTTGCTGAAGCCAAGCTTCTGTTAAGGCTTCTAATTTAATTTCTTCAGAATTATGATCAAGATGTTTTTGTAATAGCTGAATATCGATTTCACCCGTTTCAAGACGCCGCTGAAGCTCGCTTCGTGTTAATCCCAGTTGCAAATGAGTGTAATTTAACGTTTTTGTTTTCATAAGCAGTAATTAGAGCTTTTACTCTACTCGTGGTCAAATAAAAAGTATCGTTTTCTAGTCGTTAAAGACAAAAACTAGATCATTTTCGCTGACCATATCTTGCTTATCGCGGGCTTGCCGTTCGATATAAATTGGATCTTTTGCCTGCTTGATTTGCACATCAAGCAAAAGCGATTGTTTTTGAGTATTTTGAATTTGCTCTAAAATAGTGGCTTGGTCACGGCGAAGGCCCCAAACTCGCCAAAGAGTTCCATTAATAAATAGTGAAATAACAAAAATAAAAAAACATAAAAACGCGATTTTAAATGGTTTATTCAAAAGCTGCCGAAATTTAAAACTAAGCTGGCGAAGATCTTCCATCTTTTAATTGAATCATTTTTACCTTCACAGAGCAAGGTGACTCGACGTAAGACTGAGATATATCACTTGTGAAGTTTCAGAAATTTCAAGTACTCTGACGGCATGAACGGTCGTTGGAATAAAAATTTAGTGTTACAAGCTTTGCGGGAACAACTTGAAACTGATCTGCAAAATTTAAGTAAAGCCGCTTTAGCAACTTACGAAGACGCTACTCATGAAGAGAATAAACCTGAAAACAAATACGATACGCGCGCTTTAGAGGCTTCTTACTTGGCGGGAGCTCAAGCCGAGCGCGTCCAGGATGTCAGTGAGCTGCTGGCCCTTTGCAAAGTGTTGAAGGTCAAAAACTTTTCAGACAACGATCCGATTGCTTTGGGTGCTTTAGTTCAAGTTCGCCTAGAGATCAAAAATAGTTATTTATTTTTCCTACCTAAGGGTGGTGGCGTGTCTTTTCATTTTGAAAATGTAAAAATTCAAGTGATCACGCCAATAAGTCCTTTGGGGAAAGCCTTTTTGGGACTGTCAGCTTCTGAAAATATCGTCATTGAATCCGGTTTGCAGAAAAGAAATTACGAAATTATTTCCGTTATCTAAATCCGGCTTTATCCCAATAGACGCCCATTCCACCCAAGTCTTCTTCGATGCGTAGTAGCTGGTTGTATTTTGCGGTTCGTTCTGAGCGACAAAGGCTTCCCGTTTTAATTTGATGACAATTCAATGCCACGGCAAGATCAGCAATCGTAACGTCTTCAGTTTCGCCACTTCGATGAGACATAATCGTCTTCATCTGGTTTCGTTGTGCTAAATTTACGGCTTCAAAAGTTTCTGTCAGTGTTCCGATTTGATTTACTTTTACTAACAGCGCATTCGCCGCTTTCTTTTCTATGCCCATGCGAATTCTTTTGGGATTCGTCACGAATAAATCATCTCCGACGAGCTGTACCCGTTTTCCCATGGCCGCCGTCGCGTTGATCCATGACGACCAGTCATCTTCGGCAAATCCATCTTCGATGCTAACTAAGGGAAATTTTTCAGACCATTTATGATAAATTCCCTGAAGATCTGAACCCGCTATTTTTTGTTTTTCCCACGTGTAAGTCGATGCTGTTGAATCAAAAAGTTCAGTCGCTGCGACATCTAATGCTAAAAATACATTTTGTCCGGCTTCGTAGCCGGCTTCCAAAATTGCTTGCATCAACAGTTCTAAGGCCTCTTCATTGGATTTTAAAACTGGAGCAAACCCGCCTTCATCACCGACCGCCGTTGATAAGCTTTTTTTCGCCAGAATTTTTTTCAGTGTGTGAAATATTTCTGTGCCCGCACGCAGCGATTCGGCGAAAGAATTATTTACGGTCGGCACAATCATAAATTCTTGAATATCAAGGCCATTGTTTGCATGCATTCCGCCATTTAAAACATTCATCAAAGGAACCGGTAAACGACACGCCTGAGAACCACCGACGTAACGATACAGAGGAAGTCCTGCATCTTTAGCCGCTGCTTGAGCGCAAGCTAAAGAAACTCCTAGAATAGCGTTGGCCCCTATATTTGATTTATTTTCAGTGCCATCAACGTCACGTAAAACTTTATCGATGTAAACTTGTTCAAAAACATTAAGACCAACGATTTCTGGAGCTAATTTTTCATGAACATTTTCGATCGCTTTATAAACACCTTTTCCTAAAAATCTTTTTTTATCATTATCACGCAGTTCGAAAGCCTCGTGAGCCCCCGTGCTGGCGCCCGAGGGAACGGCGGCGCGCCCCATGTTGCCATCGGTCGTTTTCACTTCGACTTCGATCGTTGGGTTTCCACGACTATCTAAAATTTCGCGGGCGTGAAGGCTAATAATATCAGACATGGTCTTCCTCTTTTTTTAGGCGGTTTGTTTTATCTGGCTGATTCAATTTTTTTAAAGTTTCTAAGCTTTCTAAAATGATCTGGGGGTATTGATTTTTGACGATATCCCAGTCCACACGGCGAAATGCTTCTTTGATTCCGGGACTTTGCTTTTGACCAGCTGTCAGGATCGTGACCAACTGATGCGCTCGGACCATGTAATCATGCAAGCGGGATAAGTTCTGTGCCACCTGATGAACCGGGCGCTTCATAAATTCGAACTCCGAAAAATCTTCACGAATAACTGGGCGCCGTTCGTCTCCGGGAAGACTTAAGTTTTTCTGTACGGCCAGGCGCTGCAGTTCTTCATTACGAAGTTGCAGCTCACGATTTTTATCTTCAAGATCTTTGCTGCTATCTTGCAGTTGTCGAATCACATCCTGCATCAGCTGCGGAGAAATCTGACGAGACTCATCTTCATTTAAAATACTAATTTGTTCCGTCGGCCATTCCATCGTGATGTGAATATCATTCCATTTACAGGCGGCGGCAGATTGACCGACATAAACGGGAAGGGATTCGAAGGCAGCTTCTAGATAAGTTGTTACTAATGGGTATTGCTCGGCAGGTAGCGGAATATCAAACGATAGCCCCTTACCGGTTCTAATTAAATTTTCGATCGGTGGCTCGGGAGAAATAAAATAGCCCAAAAACTTTTCGGGTTGGTGAAAAATTTCTTGGGGCTGCGGCATCATCCGTAAAACGCTATCAAGAACTCCCCAAACTTTATTTTTTGGAGTCGCGTGCCCCGCTTTAATTAACGTTTCTGAATTCAGCGAAAGCCTTTCCAAAAAAGCTTCCATATCTGGGGCTCGCATCCAGTACGACGGATCACGCAGCAATTCCCACGGAATATCGCTTTCCGAAAAATACCCAGATAGATCCATTTTTTCTGATTCCAAATAGGTCAGTATCGCGTGAGTTACTTTACAACTAAAATGCACTCGGACACTGTATTTGAAGGACGTGTTTGTCGCAAGCCGTGGAGCTGAATAGCAAAGGAATTGCTTTCAATTCAGCTAACATTTAATACAAAAATTTAGGGTCGTGCTGTTATATTAGGCGACCTTGGTGGGCTTTTGAAATTTGCTTACCGGAAAGTTTATTTTATTGTCTAAGATCTCTTGATAGAATGAAGGCATATTGCCGGTTGCTTCAATTCCACCTTCCAGTTTTCCGTCAGGTCGTCGTGTTAATTTTTGAATCGCAAAAATCGGAACAACAATATATTTTCCTTTTTCATCAATGCCCCGAATTTCAGAAATCGCACCAATTTTTCGAGAACCATCTGGATATCTTGAAATTTGCACAATGATTTCAATCGCTGAAGACACCTGCGAAGTTAACGCTTTTTCACTAATTTTCGCGTCGCCGCCGGCAGCTAAGGCTTCTAATCGGACGATCGCATCTTCGGGAGTGTTCGCATGAACGGTTCCCATGCTTCCTTTGTGACCGGTGTTCATGGCATTAATTAATTCAAGCGCTTCACTGGAACGGACCTCGCCAACAATAATTCGATCAGGTCTAAGTCGCAGCGCGCTTTTTAATAAATCTTTAATACTGACTTCGCCTTTTCCCATAATATCTGCTTGGCGAGTTTCAAAACGAACCACGTGTTCGTAATCAATTTGTAATTCGGAAGAATCTTCGATCACCAAAACGCGCTGACCTTTAGGAATACGCGTGCATAACAATCCGAGCAGGGTCGTTTTTCCTGAACCCGTTCCGCCACTGACGATAATGTTTTTTCCTAAGAACATACACAGATCTAAAAACATCCACGCATCCGGAGATATTGTTCCATGTTTGATGTAGTCGGCCGGAGAAATTTTACTGGAAGTAAATTTACGAATGCTGATCACGGTCCCCTGTCGGGATACCGGGGGCATCACCGCCGCGATTCGCGAGCCACTGGCTGGAGATCCTTCGATAATTGGTAAACGCGCATCTAAACGGGGTTCATCTTTATTGATACGACGACCCACGGACTGCGCGATGCTGTTGATGGCGGCTTGCAAATTATCTTCGTCCGGAAACTGAGCCTTTGTTAATTCTAATTTACCATTTCTTTCCACAAATATTTGTGACGGTCCATTGATTAAGACTTCAGAAATCGTCGGGTCATTCAATAGGTCAGCGACGGGACCTAGGGCCCTAGCGATGACTTCTTTGAAATTTGAATTTTCTGAGGACATAGAACCTTCTTGTTTTCAAAAGCTTTTCAAAAAATGCCGAAATTTCTTACTGCTGCGAAGCTGTCTTTCGCACAATGGCCGCTTCCGGAACAACGACTAACCGTCCCTGAACTCCGGTCTCGGGACATTGATAAGAGAAGACACCTTCGACTTTGGGCTCGATAGTAAATGTGCGTAAATTCCCGTAAATGGTATTATGAGACTGCGTGAAAGAATCCATCAAAAAAGAGATATTTTTTTCTTTCATGTTTAAATTCACAACATGAATTTTATAAACTTCCCCTTTTTTAACCTGGACCACTTCCGGCACGAAGCCAGTCTCGGTATTGACGATGACAATTTCGCGAGAAACTTCTGCAGGATTAATAATATTTTTTAAAGCCTCAACAATTTCGGCATCCGTTGATTTTTCTACGGCGCGCGCTGGTGCCGTGACCATAACGGGTCCCGAAACCGTGGTTTCTGTTTTGACAACTTCAGGCTGGCGACGAGACATATCCAGATCGAATGCGTGCACGTGCACTTGAGCAAAAAAACAAAATGAGAATAAGAATCCTCTAATGAAGTTCTTTGCGATCTTGAAATTCGCTGAATTCACGGGCTACCTCCAAGGCTACAAAATGTAATGATTTCTGATCTAAATTTTTTAAAGTAAGTATTAGTAAGGATTTATCGCCGCGGCAGTTGTTGACCGACTGACAAACGAAATCAACGTGCTTTGGATTTTCAGACATCTGATGATTGATGGCTTCCCAATCCATGTGCAAAACGGGATCGATAGCTCCGATTGTGTAAAGCGCATCAAAAACAGCTTGTAAATCGCCTTGAATAAACATGATGAATCCTCCAGTGTCTTATCGGAACCAACCTTGGTTCCTATGACACTCTTCGGAGGATTTTTTATTTTGCTTGAGTCAATTTGAGACGAAATCGTGGGGAACTTCTAAATCCAGACGAAAACAAGACTTTAGTTCTTCTTCTCGGCCTTTTTTAAAAATTCTTTTCGTTCATCCAGTAGTCTTTGCGCAATTACCGACGGTGACGCAGCTCCGCGCATCAGGGTCAGCTTACGTTCTGAGATCGCCTTCGAATTGAATTCCACATCTGCAGCCGCAATTTTTTCGATGATGCGGGCTTCGAAACCTGGACTTTGGTACTGACGAACAAAAGCCGGCTTAAATTCAGCCGTCAAATTTTCTAAGATAATTCCGGCCGTGATTTGGTCCGTGCTGTGGGCTTCTTTATTTTTTAGATGCGCAATGGCTTTATCTGAAATCTCTTGAACTGACGCTTCCCACTGATTGATATCTTCAAGGGGGTTTCGCAGAATTGAAATTGTTTTTTCGACCAAATCATCTTCGTCGGGGCGACTTAAGCAAAGTTGCAGACCTAATTTCAAGGCCTCTGGGTTATCTGTGCGCTTAAATTCACTGACTTTTTTTTGTAAAAGTTCAGACATTTGATCTAAATCCAGTAACTTCAGCTGACTGTAACTTGTCGGGTATTCGCTGTTTCCCGATGAGGGTGCCGTCGAAGCGCAGCGCAAGATCAGCAGCGGAACAACGAAAATAGCGAACAGCGTCTTTAAAGAAGTGTATTTTTCATTCATAAGACTACCGTAGCTTAGTTTTCTGAAAAAATTGAGAACAGAGTCAGCGAGTCTAGACTTCAGACGAGTCATGTCGAACTAAAAAAAGATTTTTCGTTTGCGCTTGGCTATGCCACACTAAGCAAGCTTAATTAAGAACCCAATAACGGAGGACCATTTGAAAACTACACGTATTTTATCGACCCTGACAGTTGCTATGACTGCTTTAATTTTTGCAGCCTGTGCACCGAACGCAAAACAACTGAAAGAAGCGATTGAGAAAGATCCTTCAATTGTTTTTGTTGCGATTGAAAAAGATCCAGCTAAATTTATTGAAATTGTGAACAAAGCGGCTCAAGACGCCCAAAAGGTAGGAGCCGAAAAAGCTCAGGAAGATGA
>JAYTHR010000504.1:0-9241 GCA_043732425.1 Bdellovibrionales bacterium | reverse complement strand
TTCGCTGGGACTTTTGGCGGCCGGCCTAAACTTAGTCTTTATAATAGCCGCGGTACACAAGCGGCACCCGCAGTTCTAAATTCGGGTGATCCACTGGGAGCCATCGAATTTGGCGGAGCTGACGACACACTTGGCGGTTACAGTGATGGAGCCCAGATCGGTGCCTACGCAGAACAGAATTTTAGCGCCGGCACCATTGGTGGGACGAACTTACAATTTGCGACGGCCAGCCTTGGCAGCGTCTGGTCAACTGAAAAAATGCGCATAACTGCAAATGGAAACGTAGGCATCGGTACTACAACACCGCAAGCAAAATTGGAGGTAGCTGGCCACATTGCCAATTCTGGAGCTGCGGCGACTGTTGGTAGTTGTGGTACAACACCCTCCATCACAGGCAACGATACTAGAGGAAGTGTTACCAACGGCACTGGCGTGGTCACTAGTTGTGTTGTTACGTTTAATAGTGCTTACGTGACGACACCTTTTTGCACAGTATCATGGAATGGGGTTGGTGCACCGACTACTGGGCTCTCGTCCGTCTCCACAACAACAACTTTGACAGTGTATTTTTCAGCTAGTTCACCGTCTGTGGTGTTCAACTACAATTGCATGCAATGATAATAAAACCAGCCAGAGAACGTTGACGGCGGTTTTACACGGACACGGACTTTCGGATCACCCCGGCATCACGGGCGATGTATGGTTTTCATCTTGTGTCGCATTTTTGTGGGTTTCTTTAAGGTCACTTGAATCACTTGTTGCTAGTAGCAAAACATTTTTTATCCAAATTTCTGGCGAATCACGAAATTACTTTCTAGATAGATCAAAATTCTTCAGCAATTACTTTATCAATAAAAAAGATTTTATGATTTTCTTGTTTACAAGATTTTGAGTTGAATTGGTTATTTTTTGTTGATCCTCTTTTTTGATAAAAGAATTTTTCAAGTTTAGCCTTGAAGCGGCTGCCCGCGCTTCAGCCGTTGTCATTTTTGGATCAAATCGTAAATTGTAGTAGGCTTCCTTTGGAATAGAATTGCGGTGAGGTTTGGCGTTTTTAAGGACCGTTTTCATAACGATTCATTTATTTTCATTTACCTTTGAAGTTCGCTTTATGATGTAGGACACTATCGCCTCCTAAAGTTTAAATAGGGGTATAGAATCCAAAAATAGATGTGCTTTTTAGAATTGGAAAATAGGGTTAGTGACACCAGTGACCTATTCTCGATAAAAAGCGGTGATCTATTTTTTAGAATTTCGGGCTTTTTGAGAGAGCTCAGGTGCTTAAAAAGTTGGTCGTCCCTACTGGGCTCGAACCAGTGACCTTCCCCATGTCATGGGGACGCGCTACCAACTACGCTAAGGAACGATTTTGATTTGTATGTGTAAAAACTAGCAGTTTTAAATTTTGTTTTCAAGCTTTCTTGCATTCAAGGAAAGATTTGTCTAAACCTTAAATAAATGAGTAATTTCAGTATTTTGCCGATTCTTTTAACAGGGCTAATGATCGCCCTTCTTCATGCGGCTATTCCGACGCACTGGCTTCCGTTTGTGATTGCTTCGAGGGCGCAGAAATGGAGCTGGCAAAAAACCCAGTCCATTTTATTAATCGCGGGACTAGGTCACATCATCATGACGACCGTTTTAGGGGCCTTAATATTTGTGCTGGGACTTGGTTTTTTTCAAAAATATCAAAACTATTTTTTATTGTTAGCTTGTTTATCGATCGCTATTTTTGGTTTTTATCAAGTGGTGCAGCACTTTCAAGGTCGTAAACATTCCCACTGTCAGCAAACAGAACACCATCATCATTTCGATGATATTCAAAAAAACAGTCAGGACGGTTGGGCCATCTTAAGCCTTTTATCGCTCTTAACTTTTTCTCCGTGTGAAAGTTTTTTGCCGGTTTATCTTTCGGCCGTTCAGCAAGGATGGCCTGGCTTTTTATATTTAAGTTTAATCCTGGCGGTTGGAACTTTATCGTCCATGCTGATCCTGACTTGGATTTCGTTACGCAGTTTAGCGCGATTTCAAATGAACTGGATTGAAGATTATGAAAAATTAGTGACGGGGATTGGACTATTAACATTATCCGTTCTTGTTTTTTTAATCGAAAACCACCATCATTAAGCCTGCATGTTAAAAGCCACAAAAGTAATAATTCCGTGGGATGAAATTGAATGGACCGCGACCCGATCCTCAGGGGCGGGTGGTCAGCATGTCAATAAAACAAATTCAGCGGTGCAGATCCGTTTTTCAATTTCTAAATCTTCTTTAACCGACGAATTAAAACAGAAGCTTTTAATTAGACTGGTCACCCGATTGGTTCAAGACGACGAGATTTTGATTCGTATCGAAGATCAGCGGGATCAAAAAAGCAATAAAGATCGGGCTTATCGACTGCTCAACGAAATGATTAATACGGCCTTGATTGATCCTAAAAAAAGAATCAAAACAAAACCAAAAAAAAGCGCCGTGCGAAAAAGACTCAACGAAAAGAAAAGAAATTCCGAAATTAAAAAATACCGCACTGAAAAATTTTAATTATTTTCTTTAAAAGCTTTCCCTAAGGTTCATTTTTTTATGAATTAGCTAATAAACCGTGGAAGTTTAATCTGCAGTTTTGTAGCCTCGCCATCCCCATTCATTTCAAGCGAAGGCTTATTTTTTTTGCTAAAATATCCGCAACATAAAGACCTAGTCCAAGATGTTCACTTTCGGGCGAACTAGCGGCCAGAGCCCTCTCAATCCGATTAGAAAGAGCTGAATTCATCTTTTGACCGTTGAAAAAAAATTCAATAACCATTTCAGTTGGAAACTCATTTATCTTTACTTGAATCCACTTACCTGACGGGGCGACTATAAACTCAATAGTGTCGGTTAAGACGATGAAGAGTATCTGCATGAGATCTTCTCGGGGTAGCTTCACCTGTCCGGAAGCGAACGGTATCACTTCCAATTTAATCGAGTTAAGTATCAAATGGTCATAAATGAGATTCGTCGTTTCTGATACGACGCCTTGCAAATCGCAAGTCTCTAAATTTTCGTCGAAAGGGGTAAAAGCATAGCGACGCAAGCGTCCTAAGATTTCATGAACGCGTTGAAGTGTAGAATCCATACTGAGAACGGCGTTTTTTAAGGATTTTTGATCGACCGGGGGCTCGGGTAATTATGCTGCATCAAGAAGTTGATCTGTGCGAATACGAAGAATCGCCAGGGGTGTATTGATCTCATGGATGGCGCCCTGAATTTTTTTTCGAAGTGACCATAGTCTTGTCCAGTTTGAAAGAAAGCGAACAGAAACAGTTTCTAGCCATTCCGTCGAAGGTTTGGAATCATTTTCGACAATAAGATCGTTCATGCGGACTAACAGTTTTTGTCAGTTTTCGTTATTTGAAGCCGCTGGCTTCATTACAAAGCCTTTTAGAAATGCCGAACTGATGCAAGTGATCGAAAGCATATTGGAATTCAACGAACCGGATAAAACGGCTCCGGCTAGTGCTAAATTAGAGTTCTGTAAAGTCTCGATCGAGGAATTTATGGTTCGTCCGAGGATTGATTTTGATGTTTATATAAAGTTGTCAGAAACAAAGATCATCAAGCTTGCGAATAAAGGCGAGATTATTCCTAAAGACCGCGTAAAACAATATAAAGATAAAGGTATTCGGCATCTTCATATTTTGAAAGAAGATTTTTCGAAGCTCGTAGATTTTAATATTAATGTAACAAAGATTATTAAGGATCGGTAGGGCTTTACCATGACATCGGAAAAAAAGAAATTGACCGAGAAATTTTAGATAAACCACGCCAAATGCTAACTAAAGAGGAACGCCGTATTTTTGAAACTCATGTCGTTCGTGGCCAGGAAATTCTTATGAAGATTCAAGGTATCTCCGAGGATGTGGCTCATTTGGTTTTTGAACATCATGAAGATCTTTCAGGACAAGGTTATCCTTTTAGTAAAAAAAGATCAGAACTTCATCCGCTGTCTAAAATCTTACAGGCCGTAAATATTTTTATTGAGCATGCATTAAGTCATGACGGTAAAGGAATGACCGGAGCCAATGCGTTTGCGTACATGGAAAAAATTTGCGACATGCGATTTGATCACGAAGTGATCGCGGCGATAAAAACTCTGATTGCCAGACCGGCCTAACTCAAATTTATTTTACAAATCCTTAAAATTAAAAAGCTTTTGATCCAGCAGATGACTCGGCTTAACGTTTTCGAGGGCATTCATGAACGAGGCGCCCAGGTTCGGAATTTCTTTTTCCAAATCAGCAATCAATCTTTTCATACGCTTTCTTTTTAAGCCCTCTTGAGACCCGCAGAGATTACACGGAATCACCGGGAAATTCCAAATTTGCGACAGTTCAATCAAATCTTTTTCGGCAACGTACACCAAAGGGCGAAGGATCACGTTACGCTGATCATCCGAACGCAATTTTGCTGGCATGGTTGAAAGTTGACCGGTATAAAATAAATTGAGTAGGGATGTTTCGATCACATCATCACGGTGGTGACCTAAAGCCATTTTAGAAAACTGGTGCAGGGACGCATAGTCATATAGAATCGCTCGGCGTAATTTCGAACACAGCGAGCAAAAAACTCCATTTTTAACTTTATCAATGACAATCGAGTACGTATCACGCTCAAGGAAATTGAGTTTAATGCCTTCGTTTTGCATCCAGTTTTTGAAATGATCGGCTGAAAATCCGGGCTGTTTTTGATCCAGGATTAAGGCTTCAAAAGTAAAATTCATCGGTGCTTTTTTACGGATCTCTTCCAAAAGTATTGCTAGAATTGAAGAATCTTTTCCGCCGGATACACAGACCAAAATGCGGTCGCCTTCGCTGATCATATTAAAGTCGGACAAAGCTTTCGTGATTTGTTTTCGAATCTGAATGGCTAGCGGATGTTGCCGATCCACTAAGGGGGGCAGATGTGAAGAGTTTTTTTCGGTGTTCATCATGAAATCCTTCAATCATTTAAATCTGGTTTATATTTATGGTTGGTCTAGAAAAGGGAATTTTATTTTGTTCCAGAAATGTTAAGGCTCTTTTCATAACCTTATCTCCGATGACGTATTGCCGGCCATAATTTTCGATAAAGTAAATCAACCGGATCGTGACGCCGTAATCGTTCATTTCACGAACGTAGGCAAACGGAGCCGGGATGCCTCGAACTTCCGAAATTTCGCTGGCCGCTTGTTCAAGAAGTTGAATAACGGTGTCGGGCACAACCGAAAACGGAAATTTGAACGTCTGACTACGTAAGATGGGCTGCCCATCGGCCGAATAATTACTGACCTGGCACTGCGCCACTAACTTATTAGGTAAGGTTATGGTCTCATCAGAAAAACCGCTGAGAAGCGTCGAGCGCCACGAAAGTTCTTTAACTTGTCCCACAATTTGGGTTGTCCCATTCATGATTTCAAGCCAGTCGCCAATTTCAAAGGTCTTATCAATCTGTAACGAAATTCCAGCAAATAAATTTCCTAAGGTATCTTGAAGCGCTAAACCCAGAATTAAAGAAAAAGCGGCTGATGTCGCAATAAGCGGCGTTAATTGCACACCCAGAATCGAATTAAAAGCCCAAAACCCAATTAATATTGAAAGAACTAAAGAAAAAATATTCACTAAAAGAAGTGGCACTCCCGAGCGCATGGAACCTAAAAATAAATATTGAAGTACAAGTAGTCGGCTGCATTTGACAAAAAATATAGATCCTAGGAAAAAGCAGGCGACCGCGATATAAGGAAGGATACGACGACTTATCTGTTCACTCAGAGCCTGGTTTGCTAGGAAAAATAAGCCAAAGGAAATACTTAAAAGTAAAAAGTAATGGCTTAAATTTCGAAAATGATTTTTTAGATTGCGATGTCTTGTTTCGGAAACCGAGCGCAGGAAAAATCGATAAAATAAATAGGTTACCAGTCCTAACAGGGCCAACAAAATAAAAGTTTCTAAGTCAATCAGCTTATAAAGTGATGTCGTTTGAATAATTCGGTCGTTCATGTTCGAAATCCTTTTTTCATAGAAAACTTCATAGCGATTTCCATGGCAAGTTTCACAGTTACCCTGTCAAAGCTTTAGACACTACTGACTTTTTTTCCAGTTTTCGCCCTATTTTAGCAGAATATTTAAAGCTTTTTTACTTCTATTTTGATCTTTCTAGCAGCTTTTATAAATTGAGGATATAAATACAAACATCTATGAAAATAATGACACTCATCCTCATTTTATTAGGTTTAGCGCTGGGATTATTTGCGGGCATTACCGACGCCAAAGCGGCACCTGTTTCAGGGCCTTACTGCCGCGACATGGAGCGCCTTGATAAGGCCGAGCGAATCGAAAACATAGCCTCCGTCGACCAAGCGGACTACATCTTGATTTCTAAAGATCGGCGTAAGCTGTATCTTCTCAGCGAAGGGCGCGTTATCAACGAATATGCAGTTTCTTTTGGTTTTGGTGCTAAAGACGGCGCGAAATTTAAAGATGGCGATGGCCGGACCCCAGAAGGTCTGTATTCTGTAGCTTCTAAAAATCCAAATTCGAAATACCACTTGGCTTTAAAAGTTTCTTATCCTAACAAAAACGATTTGCTTGCGGCTAAGAAATTAAAAGTAAATCCGGGATCGAACATTATGATTCATGGATTACCCGGAAGCATGATAGATAATTTGGTTCCGAGTATCATTCAAAATGTTCACACGCTGGTCGACTGGACCCAAGGTTGTATCGCTGTGACTGATCACGAAATTGAGGAAATTTTTTCCCTAGTTCAAGAAGAAACTCCGATTGAAATTTGCGGCCTTTCAAAACAGAAGTAACCCCGACTATCGTCTAAGCCTAGAGTGGTTAAATTCTCAGAAGTCTTCTAAGATAAAGATTCTTAGGAGACCTCATGAACTCAACAGCTTTGAAAAAACCGACCGGCGTTTATTTATTAGCCCTTTTATTTTTGCTGGCTCCGCTAGGAAATATAATCATTAGTTTCGCAGGCTCAGGAGTCAGCAATTGGTATGAGCCCTCGCAATTTTTTCCCTTACTGCAAAGCATCCCCCTCATAGAGTGGCTCTGGTTGGGGTTACTTTTTATCACCGGCCTTTTGTTATTTAGGCCCCACAAATTATCATGGTCGTTAGCCATTTTTACTTTGATTTTGGTTTTAATTATCAATGCCTACCGGATTTACTCTGCTGATGCCAATTCTATTGACCCAGTCTTTTTAAAAGTGTTTTCACTTTTCGCCATTATTTGCACCTTAGCTGTGTTGCTGATTGCTTTTTATTTTCGTTTTCCTTACCTGGATCGCCGGGCGAATTGGCTCACGAACACAAAACGTTTCGATATTCGCACGCCTGCTTTGTGTAGCGGAGTGAAGGCTTTTACCGAATCCTTATCCGATACAGGCTGCCGCGTTTCTTTTGATCAACCTTCTGAGTTTAAAGTAGAACAAAAAATAAAACTATTATTCCCAGAGATCTCGACGTTAGAGGCCACAGCACTTGTCATCGAAAAATTAGAGTTCGGAGTGCGAGCCGAGTTTATTCAATTAGACCCGCAATTTAAACAAGACTTAAGTCGCTGGTTAAAAACAAGAAAAAGGTAATTTGCTAGTTTTTGTTAGCGTAACATAAGGTTTTAAGTTCTAACTTAAGTTCTTAATTTGATACGCCGATAACGAACTGGAATGAATTTAAAATTATTCTAAAAGTAGGAACAGATTTTCCCAAAAAAAGGGGTCGCGGATGAAATTTTTAAACGTTATAAAGTGGATCGCTGCGCACGCTGCGTGGTTAACCATGGCTTTTTCACCGGTCGCGCTTGGCGCCGAAGCAGAGAAGATCTCAAAACAAAAATTAGCTCAGTATCTTCAGGAATTCGGCCTCAATAAAAAAACCACCGTCGGTGAATTTTGGGAAAAATCAAAGGCTTACTATCCAGGGTATATGTACAAAGAAGTCGAAGCGTTTGTGCAGCAGAATAAGAATGTCCAGATGCCAGAGATTGTTCTTTCCTCGGTGCAAGCTACGGACGGCACAGAAATTCCAAGTCTGCAATTTACCCAAAATGGTAAAACAAATGCAGTGCAGTTTTTCAGCGAAAAAAACAAGTGGGCTAAATTTAACTCGACTGCATTATCCACCCAGGACCTAGAACATCCCGAAGAAATATTCACGCGATTGCAAGCCAGTGATATCCGGGTAAAAAAAGAAGCGGACTTAGCTCAACTAAAAAGTGAAAGTTCACGCAGTTTAAAACTTAAAAATCAGTCCCAGCAGCAAAAAGACCTGGCTCGATTTAAAGGTTTTCCAAGAATGACTCCGCAGCTATGGAAAGCCATGACCCCCGTACAAAGGGCTTCGTTTTTCGTGAACATGCGTTTGATGTGGCGAGATGCTCAAAAAGTTTTAGATTCCGCCATGACGGTAACAAATCGTAGCGATAGAAAAAATAGTTCGGCCGAATATTTCTTTAATTCTTTTTTATCTGAAGCTAATGCCGAAGGAACTGCGGGCACAGCGCAGTTACCAGATCCAGCGATTCGTTTAAGTTCCATGAAAAAACCAGCAGCCACTGAAAAAGTCAGTGCAGTAAAATCAGGCCAGACAGAGGTCCCAGCAAAAAAGCCGGCACCACGAGTCTTTGATGCCAATTCTTGTATCGTCGCCGGCTACGTGGGTGGTTATGATACCGTTGATAATAACCGGGGTAAAAACCGACAAGGGTGTTCGGTTGAAAAAGCGATCGACAGTTACCGCGCGCGTGAGCTTCTGAACGACAACGGGGTTTCAGCTATAGCCAATGCGAATAGTCAGTGCTCAGCAGCTAAAGGATCTAATTTCATCGCTTGTAATCCATTAGTTTACGGTTATCCATCGGGAAAACCAGCTTGCGTGAATAAAAGTGATTCTTCTTTTCAAACGGCAACTCATTATCAAGGGGCCTGCGATGCGCAGAGTCCTTTAACTTCCAGCAAAGAGCCCTTATTTAAAGATAAAGACTATTCGAACATTGTTCCGCGTGAAAAACAAATTGCGATGATCGAAGCGGATCAAGAAAAACAAAAAAATGAACTCACAAAACAATTTTTAAACGGTGTTTTGAATGCAAAAGAAGATAAAAATCTTTTTAATGCTTTTCAAAAAGGGGATTGGTCAAAAGAATTAGATAATGAACTTGTTCGCATTCAGTCTTCTTTCGAAGAAGAAATTAATGGCGCCATCAAAACGTGCGAG
>JAYTHR010000503.1:0-2791 GCA_043732425.1 Bdellovibrionales bacterium | reverse complement strand
AATCTTTAAAGTAATTCTATTCGTTTTAATTTCTCGGTATGAGAAGAATGAATAGTTTTTAGTAAAAAAGTTCGCCGCCTTGATCTAATCTTGATTTTATTAATTTCAGATTTTTATTTTTCAAGAATAGCCTAGTTAATATTCCAAAAAATATGAATCAGACTGAGACGATTAATTGTTTTTGAATCCAGTCTTTGGCTCCAGCGTAGGTTTAAAAGTCTGCAACCGATCGACAGTGAGGCTTCTCCCCCTAGAGCCCTCTGGTAATGCGGAATTGGCTAATTATAAAAATATAATCGAACATCACGAGCTAAGAACTACTTTCAATGGCTATGGGCGCACGATGGAAAATGCAGAGAAAGATCTACTGCTTAAAACAGGTAAGAAGTCGCTATCTGCATTTGTAGAAAACATAACTCGTACCTGTCCGGTTGGTTTTAAGGGCGCTGATTATAAAAATTGTGTAAATAGCGATGAGGCAGGGAACTTTATCGTAGCGACCGGCTTACCAAGAAGCTGTTTTCTGACCGAATAATAAAACTACCTTCTGACCAACTTTGTAAATTTGAATGAGCTTACTTGATCAATTGCAATTGCGCAGAAATGACTTTAGCAATTCGATCAAAATCTGAACGAGGATTTGCTTGCGGGTCGCCATGGTTAAAGCCAACGTGCTGACCGTCACCTTTAAATCTTGGAGCGATATGCAAATGGGAATGACCAACTTCCTGTCCAGCAACTGCGCCATCTGAGAGGAAAATGTTAGCGCCTTCGCATTGTACAGAACTCGCTTGAATCGCACTTAAAATCAACTGCGCAATTTCAAACAATGCACCAACAGTCGCCTTGTTGATATCACAAAATCTTTCGTAATGCTGGTTTGGAACAATAAGTACATGACCAGGGTTTATTGGGTGAATATCAAGAAAGGCAGAAACCAGTTCACTACGATAGACAAATGATGCTGGTAAATCACCTTTAAGAATTTTGCAAAAAATGCACGTCTTCATGTAATGAGAATAAACGAAAAGTTGCCTGCTGGTCATTAAGGAAATTTTTTTGCGCTACTATTTAAGCCAGGAAAAAATCCACTTTGAAATAACTTGTAAGTTTTTAGCGCCTAATTCGACATTATATTGGCCATCAGGATTTTGAATACCCAAACTATGATTGCCATGCACGACAAGGGGTACAAAGTTGTTTGCCTTATTCTTCAGGAACTCTTGGAAATGATTGTTATCACATAATGGATCAACATTTCCCTGAGCTAATAAAACGGTACGAGTTTCAGAACTCACACCTGGATAATTTTCTTCAAAAACATTCTTACGAATTTTAGGATCGGTTTGTGAGTCCGTGCAAAGTGCAGTCAGTAAAAGTAAAGCTTGCAAGGACTTTTGCGCGACAAAAATCTCGGAACTCACCAAAGTACCAAGAGACTTACCCCCAACGAATATGTTCGAATCGCTAAATTTTAAGTCATTTCGCGTGTACTCTAGGGCAGTTAAAAAATCTTGCTTCTCTTTTGAAAGATCGTCAGATGGATTTCCGTTTTGGGGATCAGAGATGCAATACGCCCAATAAAGACGGACAACAGTAAAGCCATTAGCTTTCGCTTCAGTAGCAATTGTATCGTACATGTCTAATCGGGGGTTGCAGCCTTGTCCTGGAGCTAATAGAAGAACCGAGTGCGATCCAGAGTTGTAGATATCTAATTTAATCAACGCTCCCTGTGGCGTCTTTACGTCGACCTGTAAATTCGAAGCGGACGCATTGAAACAAAAAATACAAAACAAAATAGCAGTAATTGAATTTAATAAAACTTTCACATTTCCCCTGGTACACACTACATATCAGTCGCAGCGTTTATTGTCGAGCGCTTCAAAACCAAATTCTATGCGACGCCTAATATTCGATTAGCGCCAAGCCTTTTGCGCGAAACTAGCGCCGCCGTCAGTAAGCCTGAACCTTTTAGTATTTCTTAACAACGCGGTTTATAGCGGCGGTCAGATCAAATCTATTGAAGCTTCAAAAGGCTCCTTCGCGGCGGACCGATTGTGCGCCCAGATTCATTCAGGTATTGACACAAGGTTTGTGCCGTCTTTAGAGTTTATAAATGTACTCTAAAATTTTCATCACTTTATCTTTTTGCCTAGTTTGTTCCGTATCTATTGCGCTCGTAAAAGATGAGCATCGTGAATGCAAATCATCTGATGACTGCTCTCTCGTTGCAATAAGTGGGTGCTGTGGCGCAGATACACCGGTAAATAAGAAATATTCAGTTCTTTATAAGAAGGAACATGATCCTAAATGTAATTCCCAGAAACATCATTGCGAAAACCTTTCTTCAATTTGTGAAAATAAAAAATGTACTACAAAAATTTTAACAAACAAAGAGTCTTGTATATCAGGTTCGAATATTTCGTGGTGCGAAGCTTTTCAAGAGCAGGCCGAAAGAGCGGGAAAAAAGAACGAAGCGGCAAAGTGGAAAAAGATCAAATGTTCTTTCTCAGAAGCAAGCAACTACTATTCCGATTGTGGTAAATAAATTAGCCAGAACCTCGTCATTTTGAAAACTTCGAGTTACGCCAAACGCCTTTAGAAAAGCGCAGTTTTTTATTTTCTAACGGAGTACCTGCTAATTATTTTTCAATTTTTAGTAAATTAAATATTTTCGTCGGGGTAGTGGCAGGTATCACCGATGCGATCCCTGCCTGTTTGGCTAACTTTCGTAAACTAAATCCATCATCTTGCAGTTTTAGATATTCGGTCCAGTCTTTTAAAAATTCAA
>JAYTHR010000502.1:0-2806 GCA_043732425.1 Bdellovibrionales bacterium | reverse complement strand
CCATGACGGCTGCGATTTCGCCATCCGTTAGCTGCAGTTTATCAATAATTCCCGTGTAGAAAATAATTTTACCGCCCGGCATGCAGTACGCATTCAGCTGATCTGAAGTGATCGCGTGAACTTCCCACTTCCAACCCGGAGCATCCGAACGAAAGACTCCGGTCTGAGGAATAATTCTTTTAGCAATCCCTTGTAGGCGCTGAACCACGGCCGGATTTCTATCCAGTTCGTTTTTTACTTGAGCCTTTTGTTTTACTTTTTCATAATCTTGAGCTGATAGCTGCGTGATTTGATCACTAGGAACTAACAGAAGTTGCTTACGACCCACACCAATTTCACCTTTTTCAGTGGAACTGGCGCACGCGACTAAAAATACAAATAAGGTTAAAAATAAAGATTTCATCTTCACTATAAAACTTCGATTTTACGCTATTTGATATCATTAACTCAGAGCAGTGCGCTAATAAACTGCTGATGCTAACTTTTTTCAATAAACAATTTTTTAGGTCTTTTGATTTTTTTCAATCAAACGATTTATCTTAGTGGCTAAGTTACTAAAATAATCATTTTTTCTTAATCTGATTTGTGCATTTTCCTGATTTTTTTCGTTAGCATCTAAAGTTCTTTCAATGTTGTAAATGGGTCCCGCAATTTTGTTCGAGAAATACAAGCTGAAATACCCCGTAAGAATTGTAATCAGTAAAACCAGCGCAAAAAAGAAAAAGGCCATCTGGTTCACGCCATCAAAAAACTTAATTAGCACTAACGAATCGACATCCGCCCGTGCCAGCTCATCGATGAACCGAGTCGATATAAAGTAAAGTAGGGACAAAAAAACAATACTGAGAACAAGACCGTAAATCACCAGGTGTTTTACGATACTGTACTGTAGGGCTTTGTCGACAACGAACTGCTTTCTTAAATTCAACATGGGGCTCTCTTTCTATCTAATGGAATCAAAATCAAGTCGGTTCATTCCATTACAAAATGGCAAATTTTGATGAGCCGAGCTGACATACGTTTCGTAATAAAGTTGTTCTTCTCCGCTTAAAGGACCTTGCGGTAGATTCCGCGGCGGAACACACTGAGCCCAACACTGCAAGTTTTCGCAGCCGGCGGGTGTAAAAGTATAGGCCGCATTACCCTGATTGACGAGCAATTGATAAATGTAGTCCATTTTTTTATACTTCGATTTTCTTCTTTGGTGATTTAAATAATCAAAACGTCCCCCAGTAGGGCACGATGTTCCGTCACCAATACCATCCGGACCTGCTAAAGTGATTGCCGTCAGATTCCCCAAAGCATCTGAGTAATTTGAGGACGTCGCAGTCCTTCGCGGATTATACGGACGCCCAACGATTCTGCGATTCCCCGGAAGCCCCGTTAAATCTGGAAAATCAAGTGATGATGGCGGAGTCGATAAGCCGCCGACATCAGCGCATTCATAGTTAAGATCATTGTAACCTTGTAGAGTTTCGCTGGTCTCATTAAAAACACCTGTCGGAAAATCAACGGCGATGCAAAGCGGACTTTTACGATTTGGTTTTAACGGATCCAAAGAATTATTATTCCAGTCGATGCTATATCCTGTTTTCACCGGAAAGCATCCCTCAAGCGGCGTTAGCCCATAGCTATGAGGTGTACCAGCGGCATCGTCATAAGACCACGGTTGTTTACTAGAATCCCAAACGCCATTTTTACAAATCTGTCTCGAGACACAGTAGACACCGGCACTACGGTCAAATTCCTGCCAGATGACCTCATCCATATTCTGTACAAATTTATATTCGGGCGTTACGCCGTCATCTGCAAAATCGTAAACCTGGTAGTAGGTATCCGCGGCGTTTGGAACTTGGACGTACTGACCCGCAGGTAATTTTGAATATAAAAGTGATGGTATTTTACTTTTGTAACTAAATGTTAAATTCACAACGCGAGCCGCTGATCCCGGTAAAGCCTTCGTGCCCGTAAAGTAAGAACATGAATTGGCAGCTAAGTTTGTCGCGATGGCCGAAGTATTCGTCGTTTCTAAGGAATCAATCCAGTGCGGTGCCGGAACTTTTTTCTTGTTGCACGTCGAGCCGCACTTACAGTGAGTGATGTTGGAATCAGAACAAGAAGTGAACTGGTTTCCCGTCGGAGCCGTATACGGAGTAGACGAAGCACCGCCCCCAGAATCACAGCCTAAATTTCCGAAGGCGCACAGGACGGTTAATGTACTAACTACGGTAGCTGTCGTCGCCGCAGTGATCATTGCGGCTGCACCAAGGCCACCAGTGGCAACAACTAAGACGACGAATAAAAAAAGTGAAAAAAGCGAACCGAACAAACCGCCCTTACCACTTTTACAAGACTTGCAGCTGCAAAGGTAACAAGGTGGCGGCTTAAAATAAATTTTCGGATTAATTTCGGTAATTGTTTCTGTATTTAACTTCGAGATTAATTTATCCTGATCCGTTGTGGAAAGCGACGAGAAGTCAGCTTTTTTTGCTGGCGGATAACTTAAGTTTCCCGCGACATCCACAGTTGCTGCCATATATTTTAATTCGCAGCCCCAAAGCCGATTTCCAGAATTGTTATTATCGGCCACGACACTGTAGTGGTATTGATATTCTAACGAATTAGAACTATGGATAACATCAACACGGTCTGGTGTTTGCCCGCAAAACTTTAAGGATTCACAAGGAACCCAGCCCAGGTCTCCTGGTTTCCAATCATAATTTATTTTTACAAAGCTCTGGCTGGCGTAAGAATATCCGCCCTTTGGGCACCATCCCTGGGCTGCCTCGGCACTGAGCCACTGCAC
>JAYTHR010000501.1:0-2808 GCA_043732425.1 Bdellovibrionales bacterium | reverse complement strand
AGATGAAGCAAAGATAAAAAGCCAGTCTTTTTACGTGTTTGCCAAAGCAAGCAAGGTAGCAAAAAACCATTAACGATCCGAGCAGTTCGGCTCTAATTCCGAAACCGGCGCCTGCAGTAGCTTTATATTTAACAAGTTTTCATAGACTTAATCCAAAGTCTAAGGTTCAAATATCAATATGTCAGAAATCAATTCGGAACCCATACAAAAAATAAATTCATTGCGAAATCGCCTGCTCATTTTTTTATTGTCGGGCATAGTCGTATACTTGATACTTTTTACTTTTAAAATTTTAACTGATCCATATCCTCTGGAATACCGCGAAAGCGCGGCACTAATTCAAACTGGCATATTACTGCAAGGCAACCCCCCCTATAGTGTCCAAAGCTATCCCGCGGGCACGAATCTTTACGGAATTCTCTACTCAGTGGTGGTTTATCCATTCGCCGTCATCGGCGGAAATACTTTTTTCGTTCATCGTTTGGTTTCTGTCATTTTTATTCTACTACTTGGACTATGTGTTTTTTTAGTTTATCGAAAAAATAAAAAATCATACTTAGCTTCTGCTGCGGCATCTGTGACTCTTTACTCTATTCTTATCGATAGCGGAGCCAAGATGGCGCGGCCTGATTCTCTGGGAATGCTTCTTTTTCTGTTGCCGCTCGTTCTGATTTATTTAAACCAGTCTTCGAAGCGCAGTTTTTACTGGAGTCTGATCTTCCCAGCTTTGGCCTGGACCGCTAAGCCTTATTTTATTTTAAGCGCAGCGACAGTGTACTTGTATGCTTGGCTCAACAAATCTTTTTCCTTTGCAGTGCGGCTTGCTGCGATTGCCGGAGTTTTACTGGCTGCAACAGTATTTTTTTTAAACGCCTGCTACGATTTTTATTTGAACGACACATTTTTTGCCAACTTGGCATTGGCAGGCCATTCAGTCCAATTTTTGACCTACCAAACAAAGACGTTTTTACTACTTAATTTTTTCTTGGTGACACTCTTGATTATCGGCGTCGCCATTTATTTAATACCGGCTAAAGGTCAGATTTCAAAACTTAAAGAGCTGGCTTTAAATCAAGGAGCAACTGTCTTTTTGATCCAACTTATTATTTCATTATTGGTTTTTATAAAAATGGGACAACACGACGGCTCGCTTGAATACTCGATCCACTTGATCATTCCAATACTTATTTTTCTGGTTGGCTTCTTAAAAATGGATAATTCTTTGCCCAAGATTTTTTTGGTATTTATTTTTTTACAGCTGAATTGCGCTATACCAAGAATCCCTCACAACAGCCCAGGGCCATGGCTGACGCTGCAACAAACATTAGCCTCTCACCCGGGGCCTGTTTTACATGCGCCGCCGACGGTTTTCCTCGCGGGACCCAACGAAGCAATTTACGATAGTGGCCAAACCGAATATTTCGCCAAAGGTATTTTAAATATCAATCCGCGTAAAAAGTTAGTCGAAGACCTCAGGGACCAATTTCAGAAAGATTTAAATTCAAAGTTAGAAAATAAGTACTTCTCGGTCGTCCTAATTCCGAAAATAGGATCCGGTGTGGTGAATGTTGAAATTTTAAAAAAAACATACGCTATTCAATCAAATATCGTCCTACCGATGAACACCAACCAGTGGGAGATCGAAATTTGGCTGCCGAAATAATTATCTTTGATCTAAAGCTGTTAAATCAAATATTTTACTCTCCGAATTTTTAATAAAATCTAAAGACTGCTGTAATTGTTCTAATTTTGAGGCTCCTAATAAAAACCCAAACAGTTTAGGTTCAGCAATCGCATAGGCGATGCAAATTTTATATAGACTCGCTAATTCAGGATTCAATTTCTGCGTTTGCATTAAAGCCTGAATAAGTTTATCGGACATGATTTCGCGGTGATAAGTTTCACCACGCGCTAAAGAAACATAACTGTCTCTTTGATATTGATTTTGATCGATCTTCACGCCACTCAATCCAATGCCATAGGCCCAGTATTGGGGCTGCAGGGAATCGAGTACTAAGTAATGATTTAAACCCGATTCCAGGATATTCGATTTTACTTGAACTGCAAAATGCGCGATATTTAATTTTTCGAAGGCTATCGTGTAAAATTCAGGTGACTTAATTCCCGATAGTCCCAGCTGGAACTGATCATGACAAACCGTTTTCAGAATTTGACTGGTTTTAAAAATCTCCTCTGGGCTCGATTCATTATCCCAGTGAATCATGATGGTTCTTAAATTTTGGCCTAAGAGACTGAAAGCTTCATCCACTTGATTTTGAATATTTTTTTGTGTTAATTCGATTGCCGATGATCGCAGGTTACTTAGACTACCGACTTTGTACATCACTTCAAGGTCCGCAACCTGACGGTGGTGACACCATGAACTTAAAAATTTTAAACTTTTTCTAGCGTCGCTGGCGTTATTATTTAAAGGGTAATTATATGCGGAGTCTACTACGCGTCCACCTTCCGCGTAAAAGTAATCAAGCATCGCATAGGCTTCCGCTTCCGAAACGGACCATCCCCAAAGTGCTGTGCCGAGACCAATTTTTTTTTTCATGATCTTCCTAGTTTTTGTAACGACCGGCGAATTTGCTGCTTCAATTTTCTCATAGCGACCAGGTATTCGAAACTGAGTGAAACTATTTTCACTTTAGAATTCGGATCATCGATCCACTTCACCGGCAGTTCGTAAAGTTTTAAATTCAGCTTTTCTGCGGCGGCTAATAGCTCGGTACAAAAAAACCAGCCATCACTGACTGCACCATAGTTTTGAATTTCGCTAAAATGTTGACGCTTTAAAAATTT
>JAYTHR010000500.1:0-2812 GCA_043732425.1 Bdellovibrionales bacterium | reverse complement strand
AGCTAAGGGTATGAAATAAGCCCTTAATCTAAAATGAAAATTATATATGTCAATGAAGTGGTCAAAAAAAAAGCCCTAAAAAATTAATTTTAGGGCACGAATATCTTGGTCAAAGGTGTAAAAACTATCGAGCTAATTTTCGTTTATCAAGGGCGTATTTTTCGACCTTCATAATAAGACCCGCGCGGCTAATACCGAGCTCTTTCGCTAACTTGGATTTGTTCCAACCCGTACGACGCAAGCCTTCTTTAATCATTTCTCGCTCTAGCTCTTCTAAAGCATCTTTTAACTTACCATGAAGACGGGAACCTTGAACTTTAGTCTTTTCCCCCAGTTCTAATATTTTGGGAGATAGAATTTCATGTCCAATTTTTTGCTCATCACCCGAAAGAACACATAAACGTTCGATTTCATTTTGTAATTCACGCACGTTTCCTGGCCACGGATAGTCGTATAACTTTTCAATGGTTCGACCCATTAATGTTTTCTTAGGCTTATTCATGCTTTCCGCACCTTTCGCCAAAAAGTATTCAACTAAAAGTGGAATATCTTCTTTACGTTCACGTAACGGCGGCACGCGGATATTGATAACATTTAAACGATAGTATAAGTCCTCACGAAATGTTCCCTGTTCGACCATTTCGCGCAAATTTCTATTTGTCGCGGCCACGATGCGAACATCCACTTTACGCATTTCCGTAGAGCCCACCGGAGTAAAAGTTCCCTCTTGCAGAACGCGAAGCAGTTTCACTTGCATTTGCGGAGACGTATCACCGATCTCGTCTAAGAAAAAAGTTCCTTTGTCGGCCATTTCAAAAAGACCTTTTTTATCTTTTAAAGCGCCGGTGAAAGATCCTTTGATGTGTCCGAAAAGTTCTGATTCTAATAAGTTATCATTAAATGCCGAACAGTTCTGAATTACAAAAGCTTTATCTTTACGATGTGAATTGTAGTGAATCGATTTTGCGATCAATTCTTTACCGGTTCCGTTTTCCCCTTGAATCATCACGGTCGAATCGGCGAATTTGATTTTATCCATTAACGCATACAAAGACTGCATAGGTTTAGATTTACCCATCATATTGTCATACTTGAAACGATTACCTAATTCTTTATTTAATTCGGTGATCTTATTTTCACGGCTAGAAATTTCAACGTGCAAAGTGACGATTTCCTGCGCGACCAGTTCAACGAGTTCGCAGAAATGTTGGCGGTTAGCATCGTCAACATACTGAAACTTACTGATCGCCTTTTCAATTAATTCATTCGTGCAGCCAAAAGTTGCTAGGCGTTCGCGAACTTCAACGGTACGAGCCGCCGTATGAGCATCTTTAAAAAAGCCCATCGCCACAACGGTGCCTACGAAATCATTTTCGATAATAATCGGAAATACGCAAATATCAAAACCAGCGGCATCCCACTTCTTAATAAGATAACGATTTTGAGACTGTCGTAAATCTTGGATCGAATTAGAAACTAGTTCGGTAAGACTATTCTGCGTCACTTCTTTATTGATTAAGAAATTAACGGCTGGATTTGCATAAGTGATCTTTTCACCTTCGAATCCTTTTAAGTGGCCACGCTCGTCAGTGAATATAATGTCAATATTCCACCAGGCGTGTAAGATATGTTTTAATTTTTTAATTACGTGGATATGTTCGAAATCATCCCAATTAATCATCGTGAAGCTCCTTCTTGATTATTATGTCGAAGTATTAATCGTCAATTAAGTCGACAGACTTGAGGGGTGTTGAAAAAAAAATGAAAATAGATTAGTCAGAATTAGAATAAATCTGTTTAATGACAGTGTTTCAGAACGGGGCACACGTAGGCGTAATTCAATAGCCTGTTAACGCATTTGAGCTTCGAAAAGCCTTTTGTATTCGCCATTTTGTGAAAGTAAATTGTGGTGTGACCCAGACTCAACGACCACACCTTTACTTAATACCAGAATCAAATCAGCATTCTGAATGGTCGAAAGCCGGTGAGCTATGACTAAAGTCGTGCGCCCCCTCATTAAAAGTTCGAGACCCTTTTGCACCTGAATTTCGCTAACAGAATCTAAAGCACTGGTGGCCTCATCTAAAATCAGGATAGGTGCATCCTTATATAAAGCGCGCGCTATGCCTACGCGCTGTTTTTCACCGCCGGAAAGTAAGTTTCCGCGTTCGCCGACCCGCGTGTTGTACTGGTCCGCCTGTTTCAAAATAAATTCATGAGCAAAAGCAGCTTCCGCAGAGGCCAGGACCGAAGCCTGCTTTTCAATGCCGGCTTTAATATTATTTTCTATTGTGTCGGAAAAAAGAAAAACATCCTGAGACACGTAACCCATATTTTTTCTAAGATCATTAAGGCGAATATTTTTGATGTCTTCGTTATCGATTAAAATCTGCCCGGTACTTGGATCATAAAAACGCGCTAGTAAATTAGCTAAAGTGGATTTTCCGCTGCCACTTTCACCAACGAATGCCACAACTTGGCCCCGCTTAATTTTTAAATTAAAATTCTTAATTAAGTCTTCAGCCCCGTACCCGAAAGAAATATTTTTATATTCAATCGTCTCCCAGGTCTGTGGAAAAGGATGTGGATTTGGGCTTTCGGTTACCTCACTATCTTCGTTTAAGATCTGGAAAACACGTTCCGCAGCAACCCGTGTTTCTTGAATGCGCACATAAGCTTCTTGAAATTTTTTAATGGGTTCGTTGATTTGCAGTAGGGCCGTGATAAAACCAATTAAGGCTCCGGCGGTAGCTTGCCCCCGAGAAATTTGCTGCGAGAAATAAAATATCACGCCTAAGACTAAGAAGGTGGC
>JAYTHR010000499.1:0-2816 GCA_043732425.1 Bdellovibrionales bacterium | reverse complement strand
GTTTTATTCTCTAAATACGCAGGAACAGAAATCAAACTTTCTGGCGAAGAGTATTTAATGATGCGCGAAGAAGACATTTTAGGAATCGTGCAGTAATTCGTTCAGTAATTTTAGAGCAGCAATTCAAAATTAATATATTAATTAAATATTTTAATAAAATATAAAACTTTTTAAGGAGATTTATTCAATGAGCAAAATTTTAGTTTTTTCTGAAGACGCACGCACACACATTTTAAAAGGTGTGAACGTATTAGCTAACGCCGTGAAAGTAACATTAGGACCCAAAGGTCGAAACGTTGTGATCGACAAATCTTTCGGATCACCACTGATCACTAAAGACGGTGTGACTGTTGCTAAAGAAATCGAATTAGAAAACAAATTCGAAAATATGGGCGCGCAAATGGTTAAAGAAGTGGCGTCAAAAACAAATGACGAAGCCGGCGACGGAACAACAACGGCAACTGTATTAGCTCAAGCTATTTACCGTGAAGGCGCAAAATTAGTTTCTGCGGGTCACAATCCAATGTCTATCAAGCGCGGAATCGACAAAGCGGTTGGTTTAGTTGTTGAAGAATTAAAAAACATGGCGAAGCCTGTTAAAGGTTCGAATGAAGTCGCCCAGGTCGGTTCGATCTCTGCGAATAACGACAGCGAAATCGGTAAGATGCTTGCTGACGCTATGGAAAAAGTAGGCCGTGAAGGCGTGATCACTATCGAAGATTCTAAAACAGCAAAAACAGAAGTGACAGTTGTTGAAGGAATGCAATTTGATCGTGGTTACTTATCTCCGTACTTCGTAACAAATCCAGAAAAAATGGAAGCAGTTTTAGAAAACGCGTATGTTTTAGTTTACGACAAAAAAATCTCTTCTATGAAAGACATGATCGGCGTTTTGGAAGCTGTTGCTAAACAAGGTCGTCCACTTTTAATTATTGCTGAAGATGTTGATGGCGAAGCGTTAGCAACATTAGTTGTTAATAAATTACGTGGCACTTTACAAGTTTGCGCGGTCAAAGCTCCGGGCTTCGGCGATCGTCGTAAGGCAATGTTAGAAGACGTTGCCATTTTAACAAACGCTTCAGTTATCTCTGAAGACATTGGTAAGAAATTAGAGCAAGCAACGGCTGCTGACCTTGGAACTGCAAAACGCGTTGTTATCGACAAAGACAATACAATCATCATCGATGGCGCGGGCAAAAAAGCCGACATCACAGCTCGTGTAGCGCAAATCAAAGCTCAGGTTGAAGAAACAACTTCTGACTATGACAAAGAAAAACTAAAAGAGCGTTTAGCTAAACTTTCTGGCGGTGTGGCTGTTATTCACGTTGGGGCTCCTTCAGAAGTTGAAATGAAAGAAAAGAAAGCTCGTGTTGAAGATGCATTAAATGCAACTCGCGCGGCTGTTGAAGAAGGTATCGTTGCTGGTGGCGGATCTGCCTTACTACGTGCTTCTCAAAAAATTGATAAAACTAAGTTTTCTGAAGAAGAGCTTTTTGGTGCTAAAATCATCAAGCGCGCTTGTGAAGAGCCAGTTCGTCAAATCGCTACAAATGCGGGTCTTGATGGCGCGATCGTTGTTGATCGTATCCTTCAAGAAAAAGGCGTGAACTACGGTTACAACGCTTACACAGACCAATACACTGATTTATTAAAAGATGGCGTTATTGATCCAGTTAAAGTGGTTCGTTGTGCATTAACGAACGCAGCTTCTGTATCATCATTAATGTTAACAACTGAGACTATGATCGCGGAAGCTCCTAAGAAGGAATCTTCTGGCGGTGGCGGTCACCCAGGAATGGGCGGCGGAATGGGCGGAATGGGTGGTATGGACGGAATGATGTAATATCATTTCCGTTTCACCAGTCGAAAGTATTTAAAAATATAATCGCCTAATAAAAAACCCCAGAGAAATCTGGGGTTTTTTATTTTTTATCCGATCGTTTTGTAATTTTATTTTTTATTTCAATAGAACTTAAAAATTACTTGTCAGATTTTTTTTCTTTATGATCAGCTTGAAGCGCTTTAGTGGCTGATTTGCAACCTTCGCTGAATTTATAGTCCTTATGATCTTTTTTGTACTTGTACAGGCATTTAAGCAAACCTTTTCCAACAACTTCGGAAGCGCATCCCGCTGTCGCAGCATCTTGAGCGCAGGCTGCATTGACCGCTTCTTTGTCAGACTTGATGTCGGCGTGAGCGATAGATAAACCTAAAGACATCACTAGAACAGAAACTATTTTTCCTGCGTGCTTAGTCATAAAATCTCCTTTGTGGGGTTGTTGTTAAGCTTATGGTAGCAATTTTCTCTAATAAACACATGAAATAGGCATTAAGATATTTTCATAGTCTCAAAATGAATTAAAAATTAGAACTGTGTTTCAAAACAGATAGTCTATGCCAAAAAGTTGCGTCGTCACCTTTATCGTAGAGGACCGCTTCGGGCCAGACCCAGAAAAATCCGCCTGTATTTGATCGAAGTTAAGATCAAAACGATATCTCAAGTTCTGCATGAACGGATAAAGCGCATTGAGCGAAAATGAAGTCACGCGAGAACTAGATGATCCTGAAGCTACGGGCGATTCCGTTAGGTTCGGGTTTATTAAAATGTTAAATGAAGCTCCTATTTCTAAAGGAAAATCGGGTTCTATAGGAAATGAACCCGCGATTTTCACAAATGCCGAATCTGTTGAAGTACTCGTAAACGCCAAGGGTGTTGAGTCACTGACATTTGTTTTAAAATTTGAAAAACCGGCTTGCGCGCTTAATTTAGGACTCGAAAAATTATCTGCCAAAAAGTAGTAGTACCCAATGGATCC
>JAYTHR010000498.1:0-2826 GCA_043732425.1 Bdellovibrionales bacterium | reverse complement strand
AATTCACATATTATATTTTTTTGATCTGGCTGGATTTGACTAATTATAATTAACGGATTCTGAATCTTTGAAAAATCGGTCGTGTTGGCTTTCGGGAAAACGTCTTTTGACGTCACAGACCATGTTGATTTATTTTCTTCCGTTAATTTCTGATCTAGTAGCGGCTCGTCGAAGCAAAGATTAAAATGAATTGGTTTCGCAAGTTGCGTAGAGACCGTAAAATTTTTCTGTTGAATATCCCAGTCTAAACTTTGCTCGACATAATGAGAGTAAAGGCCTACCTGCTGAATAGCCTGCGGAGCGCCACTGCCACGATAGGATTTGGGACGATCCGCGGTGATTAAAATTAAAGGTAAACCTTGATAAAACGCTTCAATCGTCGCGGGTAATAATTCGGCCGCGGCTGTCCCCGAAGTCGTGATAATAGCCACGGGCTTCCCAGATTGCTTCATTAGTCCTAAAGCATAAAAGGCAGCGCTTCTTTCTTCGAAATAAAATACTTTGTTAAATTTTTCTTTTTCTAAATTTAACACTAGCGCCGCATTTCGTGCGCCCGCACAAACTATGACGGCTTCTACGTGAATGGCCTTTAGAAAAGAAAACATCTGTTGGCACAAATCAAAATTAGATATCATGAATTAAGTCCCATCATTTTTTTCACGGAATTTCTTTTATTTTCCAGTTCACTAAGCTCAGACAATAAAGTACTTTCAGATGTTACGCCACAGCCCGAGAACAAAGTTATTTCTTGGCCTGAAAAAGTAATTTGACGAATTGCGGCCACCACTTTAACGGCTTGGCTTGAAGTAAAGCCAAATGGAGCTGCGAAATTAAGGCGCTGTTTTTGAATCTCAAATTTAGAAAATTCTAAATACATATTTTTATCACGCGGGTAAAGACCTAAAGCGGCCGTGGGATGAATTTTTTCAAGGTAATTAATAACTTGGCTTGCACCTACGTTTTCAATCGCTACCAAAGTCTGTAGATGATTCAAATATTTTAACTCGAGTATTTTCGTTTCTGAGACTTTTAGTCTTTTATTTTCATCGATGGCGGTTAAAACTGATTTTAAGTCATCGACGACAATTTGATGCTCTTGTCGAATTTTTGCGTCTTCTAGAATTTGTTGTTTCCCGTAATCACCTGCCTCGGTGGTTCCGGCTAACGCCACCGTATTTAAAATTAAATCTTGAGCTTTCCAATCAACTAATAATTCTGGCGACTGACCAAGAAATCCATCATGTTCCTGCCAGAAACCGAATGTGGATCCAAAATGCTTGCCTTCAATGAGTAGCGATAAAGCCTTCACAAGTTTTGTTGTCGAATAAGACCACTTTCCTTTTTGCGAAATAATGGGAACGGTTTTTTGCAATTGTTTCGATTCAAATTTTTCTTGGCTCCATTTGAACTGCGAAAAAAAATCAAGCTCATTAGGGGGCTGCCATTCAATTTCAGGACTTAAATTACTTTGGGGTTCGGTCTCAGTTCGTAGCTCAGTTCGTAGCTCAGTTCGTAATAATGTCAGAAACTGGGCTCTAGAAAGATCAACTTCTTTGATTCCGTGATAGGCGGAATTGATGGAATTATTTTGGTGAAGGAAATCCCAAAAGTCAGGTCTGTAAATGATTGTTTTTTCACCTAAAAATGCAGATAAATTAAAAGAAGTTGGCTTAAAGGGACCCCAAATCAATCTAAATTGATCTGAACTCATCTGTAGTAAAGCTCCACACTTCAAAAAATTATTAAACTCAGATTTATCTATGATACTTTGCATTCCCACAAAGACCTTTGTTTGTTAAAAAATTATTAATTGTTAGTATGTTATCTTATTTAGTATACAAAACAAACGTGTTTGATCAGTTTTAGCGAAAGTGTGATTTAAATTATGACTGTGCAAATTGGTAATGTAGTAATTGGCGGGCCTAAATTTACTGTCATCGCAGGACCTTGTTCTATCGAGTCTGAGGATCAATTTAGACAAACATCTTCGGCGGTAAAAAAATCAGGAGCCTCATTACTTCGTGGCGGAATTTGGAAAATGCGAACCTCGCCGAAATCATTTCAAGGGTTAGGCTCCAGCTCGTTTGAATTTATTCAAAAAGTTAAAAATGAAATTGGTTTAGGTCTTATTTCGGAAATCACCGATGTTCGACAGATTGAAGAAATCGCACCGTTCGTTGATGCCTATCAAGTCGGTGCCCGAAATATGCATAATTATTCTTTGCTGCAAGAATTAGGGCGCCAGCCAAAGCCCGTCGTCTTAAAAAGAAATTTTTCGGCCTACATTGACGAGTGGTTAAAGGCGGCTGATTACATTACTCAGGGTGGAAATAAAAATGTTGTTCTTTGCGAACGTGGCATTCGTACTTTTGAAACTGCGACCAGAAATACATTGGATCTGAACGCAGTTGTCTACGCAAAGAAAAACACCTCGTATCCTGTCATCGTCGACCCGTCTCATGGTGTGGGAATTAGCTCGCTTGTGCCGCCACTTTGCTATGCGGCTGCGGCCGCCGGAGCTGATGGCTTAATTATTGAAGTTCATCCGGATCCAAAACAAGCCTTATCCGATGGTGATCAAGCTTTAACGCTAGATGTTTTTGATTCGACCATGAAGCAATTAAGTCGCTTACTAAAAGCTTTTGACCGCGATCTCAATTCTAACGGAATGAATACAAAATAATATGATCAGACAATCTCCGGATCCCGAAATTATACGGTCTATGTTTTCGAAAGTTGCTGCGAACTACGACAAAGCCAATTCTGTCTTGTCTGTGGGGATTCACCATCTGTGGCGAAAAAAATTGGTACAACTTTCTGAAGCTC
>JAYTHR010000497.1:0-2828 GCA_043732425.1 Bdellovibrionales bacterium | reverse complement strand
TGCGCTTCCGAAGAAAAATCTAATAAATCGTCTTTTATTTGAAAAGCGATTCCCAAGTGAAGTGAGAAATCAGTTATTCTAACTATATGGTCCTGGCTCAGCTCGAGGATGAAAGCTGAGCCCACGGCCGAAGCCTGAATTAAGTATCCTGTTTTAAGTAAGTGAATTCTTTTTAAATCTTCAAGCTTAATTTCAGAAGTTACTTTCATATCTAAAATCTGACCGCCAACCATTCCTGCAGGTCCAATTTTTTCGGCTAATAATTTAATAAGCTGAATGCGAGTTTCTGTTTTCAAATTCTGATCTTCGCTAATTAATCGAAAGGCTTCACTAATTAAAGAATCCCCAGCTAACAGAGCGACATCTTCGCCATAGACTTTATGATTAGTTAAAATACCGCGCCGATAATCATCATTGTCCATACAGGGAAGATCATCATGAATCAGCGAGTAGGTATGAATAAATTCAATGGCTAAGGCCCAAGACTTTAAAAGCGAATCATTTTCCGATCCCAATTTAAATACTAAATGGGCTAAAAAAGGACGAAATCTTTTGCCGCTGGATTTTAAGGAATACTGAATGCTTTCATTCACCGCATCAGCGTGCGTATTTTTCTGAAAAAGATTTTCTTGCAAATAACCGTCAACAGATTTTTCAAATAAATTTAAAAAATGCGTTCGTTCATTTTTTAAATTTTCGGTCATGACTCTGATTCTTCACCTTTAAAGGGCTCAGTGATCATGTTTCCAGAAGCATCAACCGAAACTAATTTTTTAACTTGCGCTTCAGCTTTTGTTAGCTGAGTTTGACATTCACGAGACAACTTAATGCCTTCTTCGAAAAGTTTTAATGAACTTTCTAAAGTGGCATCACCTTTTTCCATTTTTTGAACGATCTCTTCAAGACGCGAAAGCTTATTTTCAAAATCCATGGTCACTTCCTTTACTTTTTTTATTAATTTTTGTGATGGCGGCCTCAATGACCCCGTCAGAAACTTTAATTTCAATAATATCGGTTACTTTCAGCTGAGCAACTGATTTAACGACGTCGTGATTTTTGGTGGTAATCGAAAAACCGCGGTCAACAACTTTCAATGGACTTAGGGAATCTAGCAGACTCATTAAATTTTTAAGTTTAAAAATATTATCATTAACAAGCTTCAAAGTTTGTGAATTCAATCGAAGCATCAGCTGATTTAAGTTGGCTTTCGCACGCCCCAGTAAGATCAAAGGCGAGACTATTTTTTGCTGTAATAAATTAAGATCCTTTTTATGGTACTCGATATAAACTTTAGTGGCTTGCTCAAGACGAGTTAAAAGTTCATCATTTCTTAAATTGTAATCGACTAGTTTCTTCTTAGGATCCACCAGCCGATGAGTTGCTGCTAATACCGATTGACGCTTTAATTTAAAAATTTTTTCGAAAGAATTTTTTATCAAGCGTTCCCACTGATTTAGTTTTTGTAAAAGTTCGTTGGAACTTTTAGCTACAAGTTCCGCAGCCGCTGATGGCGTGGGCGCGCGCAAGTCCGCGACGAAATCGCATATCGTAAAATCTATTTCATGTCCTACTGCCGAGATCACTGGAATTTCACTGCCCGCAATTAACCGCGCTAATGTTTCATCATTGAAACACCACATGTCTTCAATGGAGCCACCGCCACGACCAATAATAATCACATCCGGTTTCAATAACTGCGCTTTTTTAAAAGCTTCTTGCAAGGCTGGCGCTGCGGCCGCCCCTTGTACAATGGCGGGCACAACCGTGATCGCAACATGCGGAGCCCGTCGCTTCATAATATTCAAAATGTCCTGGATTGCGGCGCCCGTCGGGGACGTCACAATAGCAATATTTTTGGGAAAGCTAGGAAGCTGTTTTTTTCGAGTGGCTTCGAATAGCCCTTCCAACTTTAGTTTTTCCTTCAGCTGTTCAAACTGTTTTTGCAAAGCGCCGGCGCCCACGGGCTCCATAGTTTCGCAAACAATTTGATAAGTTCCTCGGGGCTCGTAAACCGTGATGCGTCCCCGAACAATCACTTCCAGACCATCATGAGGCTTGAATTTCAGCTTCGAATTTGAACCTCGAAACATGATTGCTGAAATTTGAGCTTTAGAATCTTTAAGGGAAAAATAAAAATGTCCGGAAGTATGTGGCTTGAAATTAGAAATTTCAGCCTGTAACCAAATTATTCCTAACTGCGCTTCAAGAGTTTGCCGAATCTGAATATTTAATTGCTCGACGGTATAAACGACAGAATCTCGAACGGAACTCGACACTAAATTTGGAGCATTTAAAAATGAGGAGGTGGTGTCTTGCGACATGCAAGGACCTTAACAGCCCTTAGGGTGGAGTCAATCAGGAAAACCACAGATTTTGCAACGACCAAATACCACCAATAAAAAGTGAAAACCAAGCTATTTTTTGGTGCGAAACTAATGCCGCATATTGAGACGGCATTTCTTTGCGCGCAATAACGACGAGTTGCGGAATCTCAAGGGCAAATGTGGCAACTAGACCATAAAAAAATACGATAAAGGGGAAATATAAATCCAGTTTATGAAGCATGCCAACTTGTCGGTTATTTTATCTTAATCTGAAGTCCTGTTTCGTAGACTTTTTTATTCATTTTAGTTATCATGTTTGTGGGGGTTCGATAGACGTAAAACTTATCGAAAATAAACCTTACAAGCATAATATTGGGGACTGTCCCTGACAATGGTGAGCAAGCTTGCCTCGTAGCAAGAAGCCTAAAGTTGTTATCATGGTCACCCACCTTGCAAAAAAGAGGTTTATCTTTCAGAGTGGTCTTCGAGCCTTTTTTATTTTTT
>JAYTHR010000496.1:0-2840 GCA_043732425.1 Bdellovibrionales bacterium | reverse complement strand
ACACTTCGGTAACCGATTTCTTTGACTGCTAATTTTTTTTCAACACCAACTACTAAGCTGATATCACCCAGAGCATTATCGATTTGGGTGGCGTGGGTTAAGGCCAGAGTACTTAGTTTTTCAGTTAATCCATTCAAATCAGTTGGCAAATTCTTTGTCGAAGTTGCTAGATAGCGATAAAAATCTAGGCCGATAAAGTCCATTTTTTGCCACAGCTGAATTAGCGCCATTCTTTTTTTCTGAATAGCTGCTGATTTTTCGCCCTGCAGATCGACAATAATATGGCGCCATCTTTCAAATTCGCCACCAACGGTATTCGTCAATGGAACTAACGTTTCAGGGTAATTGATATCATAAGTTATTTTCGCAGCGGGATGCTTTGCGCGAACCAGGTTGAAAAGATTTAGCCATCGTTCAGGCTGTCCGATTAAATACGCAGAATTATCTGAACCCATCCCCACCATCATCGACTGCATCTCAGCCCCGATGGTGAATTCATCTAAACCGGAATTTTCAAGGCCATCAGAATAATGTAAAATAAATTTTTCAAAGGCATTAAACCAAGCCGCTTTATCAGCTGGATTGACGTTGCCGTGCCACCACAAATGATTTCCTTCTTGGAACGGGAATTCACCTTTGGGTCCAAGAACTAAAAGAATGGGACGTAATCCAACCGTCAAATTTTGCGCATGGGCATATTGAATCAGTTGTCGTAAATTTGCCAGTTCTTGATTTTCTTTTTCGGGCAAAACAACCAATCGTATATCCGCCGAACGTGGGCCATGCATATGGGCTCGAATATTTAGAACAATATGAGTTCCACCCATTTTTTGAATTTCGTCGATAGTCACCTGAGCAAAGGATTTTGAATTCGGATTAGCTGCAGGAAGGTAATCGTAGGGCGCTCCAACATCAGTTATATTGAACCCTAGGATTGGGTTCGCAAGACTGGTTAGATTGGACAGTAATAGAAAAACAAATTGGAATTTCAAAAAATGAATAAATAATCGCATGGCGGTATTAGTTCACTTTTTGAAATTTTGTCAATCCAATGCAGCTAACTAGCGCTATTTAGTGTTTTCCTTTTCGTAATGATGAACTTATTGCTGCTAAGTCGTCTCCGTTGATTGAACCAACCGCCTGTTTAAGCTGGATAAAGCTTGTTAAGGCCTTTACGTTTGCTTGTGCTAATTCATATTTGAAATCATAAAGTTTACCCGTTTCTAAAAGTAGCTTCGTGTAGTCAATATTTCCCGAACTATAAGACTCTTTTGCTTTTTTGATAACGTCATTTGTTAAATTAATAATTTCGCGCTGGTTAGTAATTGTACTCACCGCTAGAGAATACTGATTGATAGCTTCATCGACGTCAAAGCGAGTTTGTCGTCGCGCTTGCTCGTTTGAAAGTTCTGCAGACTCTTGCTTGTAAACATTTTCTTTGGTTACTGCTGATCTTAAGCCACCATCATACAGCGGAATTTTTAAAAATATTCCAACGAATGAACCCCGGCCTGAATCATTGTACAAAGCGCTATTACGATTTGATTGAATTCCTGCACCAACGTTGGCTTGTAATGTGACCGTTGGTGACGAAATTGCTTTAGCACGTGAAATATCTTTGTTTGCAATTTCTACGGCGATTTGCTGAATCTGTATTTTTAGCGATGTGCGCTCGGCCTCGTCTATGTAGCCCGAGCGGCTTTGAGTATTTAGTTGTGGAATTCCGATGTCTCGTGCAGATAAAAAAGGCTTAAAATAAATTCCAAATTCATTTTCAAATTTTTTCTGAGAATCATCGCGCCCCATTGTGGCTTCGTACAATTTAATTTCTGTTCGACGTAAATCAGCACGCACATAAGACAGTTGATCCGCAGTTAAGGCGCCTTGGTTAACCCGTGAATTCGTAAATTCTTCTAGGCTTTTCAGATCAGCTACTTTTTCGGTCGTTAATTTGACTAGGTCTTCTTTCAGAATAAGATCCAAGTACGCTTGTGCGACTAAAACCATAAGTTCCTGCTGTGCCAAAACCAGCTGGCGTTCCGCCATTTGCGCGTCTAATGTGGCAATGTCTACTCCTAAATTTAATTCTTTATCATAAATGACCCAAGTCCCGTTAATTCCGGCTGAGGTATTCATGTAGCTTTGACCATAGCTGCCGTAAGACCTGCCGTGGACGGATTCAGCATCCGCGGTAATTTGTGGTTTTAGTTTGGATTTCGCCTGCGCAATTCGAGTTAAAACTTGCTGATAATTTCGATCGTCCATCAGGTAAGGAATATTTTTTTGCAGGGCAGTTTCGTAGACTTCCATCAATGTGGAAGCATGATCAACGACAGGATTTTTGCCGTCTTTCGAATAGGATGCCGAAAAACTCAAAGTCTGACTCAATTTCAGCTGAGCAAATGCTTGATTGCTTAAACAACTAATACAAGTGATCGCCAGAATACCTATTTTTACTAACTTCATAAAGTTCTCCAGTTTCAGGGTTTTGATTCGAACGATAATGCTGCAAAAAGATAACTTGCTAAGAATTGTCTTGATTGATTTGGAGCAGAGTTCGTGATTATACCGTAAACATCACGCCGTTTTTTGGCTGACTTTGGATTGAACTGCTTCGGCGAGACCGACTAACATCTAGCTTTCGTTCGCGTCTCATTTTGAGACACCCGTAATTATCTGAAAACCTGCTTTAGTAATTCTCAGAATTTGTCGATAGGCTGATCATGAAGGGGGAATTCATTATGAAATTCTTATCAAACTTGCGGACTCGTCTTAGAAAAAATTTATTGAAGAATAACGCCGGCCAAGGTGCAACAGAGTATATTTTGTTACTCGTTGTT
>JAYTHR010000495.1:0-2845 GCA_043732425.1 Bdellovibrionales bacterium | reverse complement strand
ATTATAAGATCTATTTGATCAACAGACATTTTTGCGTGAAGAAGCGCTTTTCGCGCTGCTTTAACGCACATGTCAGAGGTGCCTTCGTTTTCATCTATGACATGACGGCGCTCAATACCCGTACGCTGAAAAATCCAGTCGTGCGAGGTATCCACCATTTTTTCTAAATCATGATTGGTTAGGACCTTTTCTGGAAGAAAAGAACCTACTCCGGCCACTCTAGAGCGGTAAAGCATGAACTACTTTTTCGCTTTAGCTGCGCTGATTTGCTTACCTTTGTAATAAAGGGCGCCATCGGCTGCTTTAAAAGCAACGTGGGGGCGAACAAGTTCGCCGGACTTTTTATCAAGTGCCATTGCTGGAGCTTCAAGTCCGTCATGTGAGCGGCGCATATCGCGTCGAGACTTCGAGGTCTTCTTCTTGGGTGTTGGCATTTTATCCTCCGAAAAAAGATTTTAATCTTGCTTTAGTGTTTGAGTAAAATCAATCGTTAATTCAATTTTATATTTTTAAGGCTCTGAAACGGGTTGATTTTCTCGACGCTTAATTTCTCATCATAAATAATATTGTCTAAATTTGATGGTTTATCACATAAACTGCAATCGCCATTGGTTTTCATTTTTGGCATGGGATTAAACGGAATATCGATCGCAACCGCTTCATGCAGATACTCACCGACGTCAAACTGACTATTCGTATATTCTAAAACGGCTATGTCAAAATCATTTTCTGAAATCGCGACCGAGGTTTTTGCGTACTTGCCGGTGCGATCTTCCTCGGGCTTCGGAATTAAAATTTCATGAATTTTTTTATTGATTGGAAATTTAAAAAGATCGCCGCAACGCGAACAATTCTCTTTAGTTTTAGTTACGATAGAACCACTTAAAGTAAAGTCTTTGGTGTTTAAGGGCTTAATAATAAATTCGATTTGATACTCTTCCGTAGACAGCAGATCAGCCAAGGCCTCATTAAGTTCAGCCGTCTGGCGGGTAAACTTGTAGCTAAAGCCTTCTTCGGGAATTTCGTTTAATTTGATTTTCATAGTGGCAATACATCTACCTAAAGTCGGGGACAGCGTCAACTTGCGCTTGATCTACTAGCGCCAACCATAGTTAAAACTAAGACTGACCCGGGGTTGTTTCGATAAATTTGTAGGAACTTCATGTTTGAGCCAACTTTCAAATAACACGACGTCACCGGCTTTGGGTTGTAGATTAACAAATCGCTGCTGACTGCGCCCGGCATTTTTTTTCAAATTCGGAGCATTCATGAAAAGTCCTAATCGTGGGTCTTCAAATTTAATGACACTGGAACCTGCCGGAACCGAAACATAAAAAACACCGCTAATGACAGAATGAGGATGGATGTGAGCCGTATGTTGAGCACCGGAAGGCATAATGTTGATCCAACAATCTGTCATGATTAAGTTACGACCGACAGATGCTTGGTAGTTTAAATTTTTTAAATACTGATTGACGTGGCGATTGATTTTTTGCTCAAGAGCGCCAATCGTCGACGATAGTTTGTGCAACTTATCTAGGGAACCGTACGAGGTGTAACCTTTTTTATAATGCGTGCGCGACCAAATTTGGCCCTGACGGTCAGCCTTTTTAATCATTTCAATTTCAGTGACTAAATCGGGCAGATCAAAGCGAATTTTTTTTTGATAAACCTGCGTCGTAAATAAAGTGTGCATCGTACTGATTTATCCTGTTTTTTCGGAAAAGTCCTGCTTTTTTTAGCCTTTATTCGAAGGCCGTATTCTAGCCTATGGACTGGCATGCGGGGTCTCTTTATTTTTTGTAAACGCACCGATAAAAGATTTATGAAAACCTTTGGCTTTGCTGCACTTATCTTTTTTATATTCATTTCAAAATCGTTTGCCGAAACTCCTCTCGGAAATGATTGGATGCAAAAAGGCCAATTATCAGAAACGCGCATTTTTGAAAAAAAAGAGATGTCTTTATCCGTTTTTGAAGGGGCTTTTTCTGACATGAGCCAGTTCACCGTTGGTAACTATAAAACTGAAGTTCTTAACTCAGCCGAGCCAAGAAAGAAAGTTCTGGAGCTTTTAGGGACTACAAACTGGCAGATAAACGACATGAGTTTTGTTGAAAATAAAAATCTCGGTAAAAATGCCAAAATGATTCAACTGCGCGGCCAATTCCTGCGCGATAATATGAATTACGAATTCATTGAATGGCAGGTTTATTCTGAAAATAAACTGGTTAAGCTTCAATTAGAAAATAAAATAGGGGGCCCGTCGGTTTCAGCTGAAATCCCATATTTAATACGCTGGATTCAGGATCTTAAATGAGATTTTTAAAATCTTTATTTATTTTTTTAGGAGTGCTTCAATTTCAAATCTGCGCCGAGGCCGATAACAATTGCCAAGCTCAAATTAGTAATTACGTCATTCGTGGTAATTTGACGGCAACGTATCCCGGGGCCCGACTTTGGAGACTAGATCAATTGAAAAAAGAAGCGGCCGCTAAAAAAACCTGCGCTGCTGAAATATTCGAACGCGCAGTCTCTGAATCTGAGAATTATTGGAACCATATCGATTCCAAGTATCATTGTGGAAATTTTGATTCGAAAATAAAACGAGACGCTGAGCAATGCTCTGATTCCATGAGCGATTCTGTCTTGTCAAACAAGGCTTACTTGGTTTTTATTAACTTAGAAAAGCAATTCAAACCTAATTGTCCGTTACAAAAACCGAATATTGATGTGCTTGGGAAAACGGCGGGTAGAAGTCTTCACCAAACGGCGCAAGCCCTTCAGACAGTGGTTGGAAAAAATAAATGTGAAGCTATCCCACTGAAAGACAGGATGGATGATTCCG
>JAYTHR010000494.1:0-9467 GCA_043732425.1 Bdellovibrionales bacterium | reverse complement strand
CGGTTACGACAAGTCCTTCAAAACCCAGTCAGAAGGATATCGATCAAGTTGTTAATAAATTTATGAAGCAAACGGCGCAGCAATCAACGGAAGAGTTGTGGAATGCTAAATTAGCAATAAACCGACAGTTAAAAAAGCCATTAAATATAAAAAAGAATGAGACTGAAATCAGACCCGAAGATATTCCGGCTGATCAACAAATTTGGAAAGATGATCAAAACGCAACGCCGTCGGATGTTATTAGCAACGAACTTTTTCAACAAGAACTACAAAAAAAGTTAGAGGTTCAAGAAAAGCAAGAGTACGCTCGAGAATTTATCGAAAACGCGCGACGTAATGGCTATCATATTGAACTGTCGCCGGATTTAAACGTTATCCGCGTGACGCCACTTCGTCGACCAAGCCAAAATGATGACTCGGTCGATTCATTTCCGGCCGATTAGTTGATTTTCTCTAAAGCTAAAATAGGTTTTATCAGTGAAAATAAGGTGATCTGCTAAGGGAATTTCCAAAAGCAAACCAATTTTATACATTCGTCGCGTTAGCTTGATGTCCTCGGGTGACGGAGATACCAGCAAGCTAGGATGATTATGAGCCATAATAAATGTAAAAGCATTCGCGCGAAGACATTCCCGAAATAAGTCTCTTGGATGAACCGGGCAAGAATTCAAAGTTCCTTTTGAAAGCATTAAAGAATGTGTTAATTTCAAGACTGAATTTAAGATCAATAACCAAAACTCTTCAACATCAGGATTAAATTTTCCCTTTAAATGATCGAACGCCAGCTGACTGTTGTGTATTTGTGACATCTCCTGCAGCTCAGCAAAAAGTGAGTGACTGTATTAGTTACTAGATTCAATTTGTAGTTCATTGGCCGAGCCAGACTTCGAGTTTCGTTCTTTACTTGAAACGATCAATTTTGATGGCTAAGATAAAGTCTCAAGGAGATCTTTATGACAAATGCAATTTTAACGGTTTTAGCTGTGGCTGTGCTTACGATGACTTCATGTGGTCCCAAGGCTTTCGTCAAAGGTGAATACGATGATGTGAACAAAGAAAATCTTTTAAATGATCAGTGGTCAGAAACAGACATGCAAGTGATCGTCAAAGCTATGGTGGATTCACTTGTTCAGCATCCATCAATTACAAACGCTAAAAAAATGCCTGTCGTTATGGTCACCAATTTGCAAAATAAAACCTCTGAGCACATTGATACCCAAAGCATCATGGATATGGTTCGTGTGGAATTAACAAATTCTGGCAAAGTAGCTTTTATCGATAAGGAAGCTCGCCAAGATATCTCGAATGAGTATGACTATCAAAATTCAGGAACTGTTTCGTCTGAAACAAAGAAATCTCCAGGCGGTCAAATTGGGGCTGATTATATTATTAACGGACGTTTAGACTCCATAGTTCAAGAGGTTGGAAAAGATAAATCGGTATTTTATAAAATAACCCTGAACATGACGAATTTGAAAACAAGTGTAATTACCTGGACGAATCAAAAGCAGATCCGTAAAACATTCAAGAAAAAGTCTATCGGTTTTTAATATATAAATGCGTCTTTGGTTTCTAAGTTTTTTTTTCTTATCAGCGGGCTGCGCGACTTATCAAAGTCGCGTTTCTCCGGCACGTGATCTTCTAGTCGCAAGACAATGTGAACAATCTTCTAAAATTTTGGCCGAGCTAGCCGCAAAAGAAGACGGTGATCAATTAGTTCATCTACTTGATTATGCCTCTGCACTGCAAGTCTGTGGTGATTACAAAAAAAGTAACGAAATTTTCTTAAAAGCAGAAAAATTAGCTGACGAAATTGATTATCATTCTGTAACCCGAATTGCCGGAGCCACTTTACTCAACGAGGGAATGATTCAATACAAAGGTGATACTTTTGAAAAATTATTTCTCAACGTATCCTTAGCCCTTAATTTTATGCAGCTGGGCCAGTTTGATGATGCTCTAGTTGAAGTTCGAAAAATAAATCAGAAATTTCAAAAATATAAGGCTGAGGATAAAAAGAATTTTGAACTTAGCCCGTTTTCTAAATATTTATCAGCGATAATTTGGGAGGCTGATCACAAATCTGATGATGCATGTATAGATTATCGAGACGCCTACACTTTAGATACATCCTATCGAAAGATTGGCCTCGATATGTTGCATGCGTGTTGGAAAGCTCACCGTGCAGATGAGTTTAATAAGTTTGCAAAAAAAATAGCTGCCACTGATGACGAAATTAAAGACGCAAAAGCTACCTCAGGCGCGGAGCTAATTTTAATATTTATGCAAGGCTGGGGGCCTAGAAAGCAGCCACGACCTGGTGCTCCCACTTTTCCTACGTTAATGAGTGTCCCAAGTGAGACCCATTTTTTAAAAGCAGAAGTTAGCGATGAAAATAATAAAAACTCTTTAATCTCTTACCGGAGCGAGCCTGTTTACAGTGTTGAAAAAGCAGCGATAGATACACTGAATGCCGATTATAATTCTTTAGTAGCTCGTCGTGTTGGTGCGCGTGTTACGAAAGAAGTGCTGGCAGACCAACTTCGTCAGAAAAACCAAGCATTAGGTAATATTGCCTGGTTAGTGATGGTTGCGTCTGAACGTGCTGATCTAAGGCAGTGGTCTATTTTTCCTCGTACCGTTCACGTGATCAGAATTCCCGTTAAACCAGGACAGCACACTGTTCATTTGACGGGTTTGAATATGTATTTAAATGATTCTGAGAAAATGCCTGATCTAGATTTTAAAATTAGTGCAGGCGAAAAGAAGATTCAGCTCGTTCGTAGTCTGAAATAAAAAAAGCCCTTCATTGAAGGGCTTTTTCAACTACAAAATTAAAAAATTAACTATTGATTAAAGTTTTGATTATTGTTTGGAAGCGGCAAGTTTGGCGTTTCATCTTCCTGATTAGCTCCAGGTAAAACAGTCGCCTTATCAGCAACGGCTTTTGAAGTTGAATCTGTATTAAGACGAGCAGCAGAAGCTACGCGGTTTTCTAAATTTTGCTTTAGATCGTCGGTAGAAACGCGATCAACATTAACATTAACAGCAGCCTGTTTTGTCATGTAATCGATCGGAAACGCGCCTAGTTTTGCTAGGTAGCTTGAAATACTTCCGTTAGCATTTTGTATAATTTCACGGAGAGTAAACAAAGGAGCATACTGAGAGGCTTTTTTCTCAGACTCAAAAATGATTTGAGTCAAAGTTGCCGCAGTTATGTCGTTCTTGGATTTGTTATCGATCACCATGACTTCTTCGTTTGATCGAATCATTTTGGCGATATCATCTAAAGTGACATAACAACTCTGTTGAGTGTCATATAATTTTCGATTTTGGTAACGCTTAATAATTTTCACTTTAGCGCTTGGTTTAATACTTAAATTATCCATTTGACCTAACACAATGGCCTCCATGTAACTGGCTTAAATGCTTCTGTTTTTAGCTTAAAACTGAAGCTTGCACCTGTTTATTCTTGCGCAAATTAGCCCTGCCGCCACTCCTTGTCAAGTAAGTCGACACAAGTTGAATAAATACACGGGCTATCACTACACAGTATAGACTTTGTGAAGTAAAAAGCATTACCAACTGGACCTTTTGTTTGAGATTTAGCGTTATATTTCAATAGCTTATAAACATCATAAGTAAAATAAATCTCGATTAACAATCTTTCATTAGAAAGTCCAGTTTTGACTAATTTGGGAACATTTTAATCAAAATTGGACTCGAGTAAAACAATGAATTTGTCCGATGAGATCCTTACTGGAGCTCTTATGAAGACTTATTTTAGGCTACTTGTTGTTTTGAATATTTTAAGCTTTTTGGGATGTGCAACAACCGGTTCTCAGTATTTTGACTCAGCACTTAATGATCACAACCGGGCACCAGCTTCCCTCATGCTTCCAAAAAATTATGATTTAGAATCACCTGTTATTGATTCAGTTCATAATCAGGCCGAAGCCGATTTTTTATTTTTGAAGGCAGATCTTGAATCTCAGTTAGGCCATTCGAACGACTCCATTGAAAATTTAAAATCAGCTTTAGTTTATGATCCGCAGTCTGCGACCATGATGCAAAAGATGGCCGTCGAGTATTACCGAAAAGGTCAGCTGCGCGATTCACTTTATTGGGCTGAACGCGCTCAACAAATTTTTCCGGACCGCCGTGATTTATCTTTGCTTTTGGCGGGCCTGTATAGTTCGACAAAAAATTATGAAAAAGCAGAAAATATTTATCACAAACTGATCAAGAATAATCCTGAGGATCAAGAAGTTAAGCTTTATTTAGGAGCCGTCTATTCGGAACAAAAAAACTATAAGAAGTCGGCAGAATATTTTTTGCAGGTAACTAAAGAAAAAAATCCGTCGAAATATTTGGCTCATTTTTATTTAGCGCGTGTGTACCTGGAACAAGGTGGCAAGGCAAATACCAAGAAAGCCCAAGCAGAGTTACTGAAGACAATTGAAATCAGACCTGATTTTTTCGATGCCATTTCATTGTTTGGGCAAATTCTACAAAAGGAAAAGAGTCCCGAAGAAGCTTATAAGTTTTACGCTCAGGTGCAGAAATCAAAGGGACCTCAACCTAAGCTGGCCGAAATTTTATCACAGTACTATATTGAAAAAGGTGAGTATGATAAAGGTTACGAACAGTTAGAAATTCTAGACAATACTTCTGATGATCAGATTCAAGTTAAACTAAAGATGGCTTTAATCTTAATTGACAAAAAAATATATGATTTAGCCATAGAGAAGCTGGATGACATTCTGAAATTAGCTCCGGAATCAGATAAGGTTCGTTTTTATTTATCTGCGGTCTATGAAGAAAAAAAACAGTATCAAGCCGCTTTTGAGCAGTATTTAAAAATTGCTAAAGGCAGTACTTACTTCGAAGAAGCTCGTGTGCACGCCGCTTACTTGGCTAAAGTGTTGGGTCGTGCCGATGAAGGTTTAAAAATTGTGACAGAAGTTGTTGCGGGAAAAGTAACAAATATTCAGACTTACTTTTTAGCCGCCCAATTTCATGAAGATCAAAAAGCTTATGATAAATCAATTTCTGTCGTCAAAGTTGCCCAAAAAACTTTTCCGAAAAATGCGCAGGCTCATTTTTATGAGGGGACACTTCTCGATAAGTTAAATCGAAAAAAAGAAATGTTGCAAAGTATGGAAACCGCTTTGGAAATTGAACCTGATAATATTCAAACTATGAACTACATTGCGTTTTCATTAGCTGAAATGAATGAACAGCTTGAAAAAGCCGAGCTTCTCGCTAGACAAGCCGTGCAAAAAGAGAAGAATGACGGCTTTATTTTAGACACTCTAGGTTGGGTCCTTTTCAAAAAGGGTCAGTACAAAGAAGCGATTTCGGTATTAGAAAAAGCACATGAAATTCAGCCAGCCGTAGGAATTATTGCAGAGCACTTGGGCGATGTTTACATCAAGGTACAAAAGCTGGGTAAAGCAAAAGCATTACTTTTAAGAGCAACCGAACTTGAAAGTGATCAATCAAGAAAGCAAGATATTCGAGTTAAATTAACTCAACTTGAAGTGAATCTTAAAAACCAGATCCGTACACCTGCTTCAAGCGATTTCGATTCAAAAAAAGATGGGTCCCCGTAATTGCAAAAATGATTTTCCAGTCTGAAGCAAAAAATGGAACCAGAGACAACAGAAAAAGTATTGCACTTTTTGAAAAATAATCCTTTTGAGCTAAGCGAATTTGTTGAGTGGCAGCCTTGAGTGAGGGAATCAGTTGATACTGAGCCTCTTCCGCCACTTGAAAAGTGAGAATGAAATAAATCGCAGCGACCAGACATAAGCAAAAATCCAGAATTAACGCCATTAAAAGAAATACCCAGGCCTGCTCGTTGAAATATATAAATAGAAATGCGTGGATACTAGACCAAAATAACACGAGCGGAATTGAGATTAAAAACAAGGAAGCGGCCCATATTTGAACCTGCTTATTGAAAAGCTTTTGTGATAGCAAAGCATTTATTTGTAGCCACGCAAATAAAACAATGAGAGCTGCTCCGGGCAAATGACTAAGCACCAGAACAACACACGCAATAAAAAATAAAATAAGATGACGTAATTTCACAGTTGCCTTTTAAGTGTATCGTATCTTTAATAAAAGCTTGGTGACAATAAAAGTTCTGATTACTCTTATTTTAGTCGTTATTTTTCAAGGTTGTGCTAGCCATCAGCCAACTTCAAATATAAATTCCCCCCGGGCTTCAATAATTGAAAGTAAAGCTCAGATAAAAGACTTAAAAAATGGCGAAAGTCATACGGCAAAAATTGAAATTATTTTGCGCCCTCGAGAAGCTGTCCGAATGGAAGTTACAGCTCTTTTAGGAATCTCCGTCGCCTCGATAACAATGACGCCGAAAAAGATTCAGTATGCGCTGCATACTTCGCAACAGTTTGCCGAAGGCCCTTTCTCAGCTCAAACGTTGTACCCGGTTTTTAAACAGAAAATAGACCCACGCATTTTATGGAACGTGATTCATAACCAAAATCCCGAGACAATTGGCTTACAGTGCACTAAAGACAGTGCCTCTAGACCGCAGACATGCAGGGGTGCTTCAGGGCTCACAGTCGCGTGGAGTTACGAAAACGATCCTGCTCAAAGGCGAATTGATATTAAAAGTCCTCAGTTTGAAATGGTTTGGGTATTTAAAAGCTCAACCCCAATCAATTTGACTCAGAACGAGACCTTTGTCCTGAAGAAACCCGATGGATATGAAGAAATTCACTTAAAATAGTTTATTGTCGCTAACCTTTTTAGGCCAGTGCATAATCATATATAGTTAAGACCACCCGATTCTCAACTTGAACATCTTTCAGGTGGAAGGAGTTTCGATGCCCACATCAATAAACTTTAAGAATCTTGTTGAAAAATGGCAGACCGGCAATCCGACCGTGTCTTCTCATTGGACAGGAACGTTTCAGGAGTACTTGGATTTAGTAAAATCAAATCCAAAAGTCTCTAGGAATGCCTACCAGCGACTTTTTGACATGATCGTCGAAGCGGGTACTGAAGAGTACATCGACTTTAAAAAGCAAATTATTCGCTACAAATTTTTTGATGATGCTGAAAACGGCGGTAAAGATGCTGTATTCGGTTTAGACGTCCAGTTGATGAAACTTGTGAACGTGCTGAAGGCTGCGGCCTTAGGGTACGGAACTGAAAAACGGGTTATCTTACTTCACGGTCCTGTGGGCTCTGCAAAATCTACGATTTGTCGGCGCTTGAAAAAAGGCTTAGAAATTTATTCCCGCACAGATCAAGGGTCTCTTTTTACTTTCGAATGGATTGATGAGAATGGAAAGTTAGAAGGCCTTCTTGGTAAAGATGTTAAAAGTTTTCCATCTCCGATGAACGAAGAACCCCTTTTACTAATCCCGGAAGAGATGAGATCCCAAATTTGTGATGAAATTAATCGCGGGCAAGATGGGGAATTTCGAATTAAAATTGTCGGCGAATTATGCCCGCCATCTCGGTTCATTTTTAAAGGTTTGATGGAGAAATATAACGGGGACTTAATGAAAGTTTTGTCCCACGTTCGTGTTAAACGATTTTACATTTCGGAAGCGGACCGCATCGGTATTGGAACCTTTCAGCCGAAAGATGAAAAAAATCAGGACTCTACTGAATTAACGGGTGATATTAATTATCGTAAAATTGCTGAATATGGTTCGGATTCAGATCCTCGTGCTTTCAATTTTGATGGTGAATTTAATGTGGCCAATCGGGGACTCATCGAATTTGTGGAAGTTTTAAAGCTCGATGTTGCCTTTCTTTATGATCTTTTAGGGGCTTCACAAGAACACCGCGTAAAACCAAAAAAGTTTGCTCAAACGTACATTGATGAAGTGATCATTGGGCATACGAATGAACCCGAATACCGAAAACTTCAGGACAACGAATTTATGGAAGCCCTGCGCGATCGTACGGTGAAAATAGATATCCCCTATATTACCCGATTAAAAGAGGAAATTAATATTTACAAAAAAGATTTTAATTCCCAAAGGTTGCGCGGAATTTCGATTGCTCCGCACACGATCGAGGTGGCCGCGATGTGGGCCATTTTGACTCGGTTGGAGAAACCAAAAAAAGCAAATCTTACACGTCTTCAAAAATTGAAACTTTATAATGGAAAAACTCTGGCCAACTTTACCGAAGATAACGTGAAGGAACTGCGAAAAGAAACAACTCGCGAAGGGTTAGACGGAATTTCTCCACGTTACATTCAAGATAAGCTATCAAACTCTTTAGTGATGGCGCAGCAAATGAATAAAGGGTCTGTGAACCCTTTTATGGTCATGAACGAGCTTGAAAGCGGACTAAAGCATCACTCATTAATCTCAAACGAAGAGTTAAAACAAGAATACAAAGAACTACTGAGTGTCGTGAAGCAAGAATACGAAGAAATCATTAAGGCCGAAGTCCAACGAGCCATCAGCGCTGACGAAGGCGCCTTGCAAAGGCTGTGTGCGAACTATATTGATAATGTAAAAGCCTTCACCCAGAAAGAAAAAGTTCGAAACACCTATACCGGTTACGATGAAGAACCGGATGAGCGTCTGATGCGTGCTATCGAGGAAAAAATTGAAATTCCCGAATCTCGAAAAGAAGATTTTAGACGGGAAGTGATGAATTATATTGGAGCTTTGGCGATTGACGGCAAAAAGTTTAATTACAAAATGAATGAACGGCTGCATAAAGCCTTAGAACTGAAACTTTTTGAAGATCAAAAAGACAGTATTAAACTCACATCGTTAGTGAGTTCTGTGGCCGATAAAGACACGCAAGAAAAAATAGATATCGTTAAATCCAGACTAATTAAAGATTTCGGATATGATGAAATCTCGGCAACGGATGTTCTTCACTATGTGGCTAGCATTTTTGCTCGAGGAGATGTGAAAAACAAATAGTATGGCAATACGTGAAGATCAAAACCGCTTTAAGTCGATCGTTAAAGGTAAAGTCCGTGAAGACTTTAAGAAATACGTCACGAACGGCGAACTGATTGGTAAACGCGAAGGTGATTTTGTTAAGATTCCACTTCCGCGAATTGATATTCCTAGTTTTCGTTACGGACCTAAACAAGACGAAAAAGGTGTGGGTCAAGGCGATGGGCAGCCGGGGGAATCATCTGGCCAACCGGGGTCTTCAGCAGGAAAAGCCGGAGAAGCACCAGGCGAACATATGGTCGAGGTAGAAATATCGCTCGAGGAGCTAGCAGAAATTTTAGGTGATAAGTTACAGCTTCCGAATATTCAACCCAAAGGCAGTAAGAACCTTCAGGCAGAAAAAAATAAATACTCTGGAATATCTCCGGTTGGTCCCGAAGGTCTTCGTAAGTTTAAGCAAACTTACAAGAAAGCGCTTTCAAGGTATATTTCCTCGGGAACTTACTCTCCAGATGATCCGGTTATTATTCCAATCCGTCGTGATTTCCAGTA
>JAYTHR010000493.1:0-9478 GCA_043732425.1 Bdellovibrionales bacterium | reverse complement strand
ATACTTTTAAAAGGCGGTAAAATTTCTGGATATTTATAATCATCTCACGAAGTTCAATGACATCCACTTTTTTACCTTTTATATGAAACGAATCTAAGCCGGTCTTAAGTAAAAATTCAGTCAGTGCCGATTCATCCTTCAAGTAACTTTCAGCCTGTCCTTTTTTCGCGCGGTACAATGGTGGCTGGGCGATATAGATATAACCTTTTTCTAAAACCTCCGGCATCTGACGGTAAAAAAACGTTAATAATAAAGTTCGGATGTGAGATCCATCAACGTCGGCATCGGTCATAATTATAATTTTATGATACCGAATTTTTTCAACGTTAATATTATCTTTTCCAATTCCTGTTCCCAGGGCCGAGATCATCATCCGGATCTCTTCGTTAGATAACATTTTATCAAAACGCGCTTTTTCCACGTTTAAAATTTTACCCTTAAGCGGAAGTACAGCTTGGGTTTTTCGATCGCGCGCCATTTTTGCAGAACCGCCGGCAGAATCTCCCTCGACTAAATAAAGTTCACATTTTGCGGGGTCTCGCTCTTGGCAATCCGCCATTTTTCCAGGGAGTGATCCGCCATCAAGCGCCGTTTTCCGACGAGTTAAATCACGAGCTTTTCGTGCGGCATCGCGGGCCCTGGCTGATTCCACACACTTAGTCACAATTGTCTTAGCGGTTCCGGGGTTACGATCGAACCAATCGGCTAATTTTTCATTAACCATCGATTCAACTATACCTTTAACTTCAGCATTACCTAATTTGGTTTTAGTTTGTCCTTCAAACAAAGGCTCGCGCACTTTAACAGAAATAATGGCTGCTAGTCCTTCACGGATATCTTCGCCTTCAATTCCTTCTTTGAAATCTTTCAGTAAGCCTTTTTGGGTCGCATAGCTGTTCGTTGACCGGGTTAAAGCCCCGCGAAAACCGATTAGGTGAGTTCCACCTTCATGAGTATTGATATTATTTGCGTAACAGTAAATGGATTCAGTGTACGAATCATTCCACTGCATCGCAATTTCGACCTCGATTTGATCTCGCTCCCCACGGAAATAAAAAACGTCATTGTGAATAGGTTTTTTTGATTGATTTAAATACGCCACGAATTCCGCAACGCCTGTTGCGTACTGGAAATCTACTTTTTTACCGTTACGGTCATCAATCAAACAAATATGAAGACCCGCATTTAAAAAGGCCATTTCACGAAAGCGGTTCGTTAAGGTGTTGTAATCAAATTCCATTCCAGGCTCTTTAAAAATTTCAGTGTCCGGTTTAAATGTGACGACAGTCCCTTTTCTAGTTGTAGCCCCTAAGCTTTCAACTTGAGTCTGCGGAATACCTTTAGAATAAACCTGTTTAAAATGCGTTCCATTTTTATGAGATTCAACCTGGCAACGAATAGAAAGTGCATTCACAACTGAAGCTCCAACACCATGAAGACCGCCAGAAACTTTATAGGCCGACCCTTCAAATTTTCCACCGGCATGTAGAACCGTATACACTACTTCAAGAGCATCTTTTCCAGATTTATGAGGACCCACTGGAACGCCACGTCCATCGTCGTCGACGGATAAAGATCCATCGGTATGGATCGTGACAATAATTCGCTTACAATAGCCCGCTAAGGATTCATCAACCGCATTATCGACAATCTCGTACACCAGATGATGGTAGCCGCGAATGGTGGTATCTCCGATATACATTCCGGGTCTTTTACGGACAGCTTCAAGACCTTCTAAAACTTGAATGTCGTCTGCACCGTAAACTTTGCTTTGATCGACATGGGTACTAGAACTCGTAATTTCTTCTGACATGAGTACTCCTTACTCAATAAAAAACATTTCAACAAAACGCACAGCTTTATCCACAGATTTGAAATTTTATTCAGCCGTTACTGTTCCTGCGTGAACATGAAAAACCTGGCTTTTTTCCATACGTAGTTTTTTTAGAATCGAAGTATCTGTGGTGGTCACAAAGGTCTGAGTTTCAATTTGATTTAAGGTCGAAATTAACGACTCTTGTTTTGTCAAATCAAGCTCAGATAATACGTCATCTAAAAGCAACACTGGATAAAATCCGTGAACCTTATGATGATACACAATTTGAGCCATTTTGAAAGCTAATATGATAGATCTTTGCTGTCCTTGCGAACAAAAAAATCGTGAGTCTTTTCCGTTATATAGAAATATCACATCATGTTTCTGGGGGCCAATTAAAGAAGACCCATTTTTTAGTTCAAAACCACCTATTTCTGATAGTCTTTTGTGCAAAAAAGCAAGTATTTCTAAAACAGTTGTTTCTTTAAATAAAGTTTCTGAAATAACGTAGGAATAATCGAAAATAACTTCTTTTTCTGAGTGAATTTGTTGCAAACTTTTTTGAATTTCGGGTTTAATATTTTTTAAAGCCTCTAGCCTTAAAAAAGTCAATTCGGCTGCAAGTTTTAAGAAAAGTGGGTTTAAACTTTCTAGGGTTTTCAGTCCCATTTCCCGATCGATTTTTTCGTAGGCGATATCTTTCAGTAGTTTATTTCTAGATTTTAAAGCTTTTTGATATTCGTTAACTACTTTTTTTCCGTAAGAGAAAGTTTGCACTAAAATCTGATCCAAAAGCTGACGGCGATGATCAGAGCTTTCTTTAATACTGTTTAAACTTTCCGGAGAAAATAAAATAGCGGGTGGAAGATTAGCATTAATTTGCGATGATTTTTTTTCATTTAATAAAAAGTTTTTTTGATGCTCTGTTAAGTTTATTTTGAGATCAAAATCTAAACCATTATTTTCTAATGAGCATTTTATTAACGCCTCAGATTTATTTTCCTGAATCAATGTATCATAGCGAGAATACCGAAAACTATTTCCTTCGATCAGTAAATAAATAGCTTCTAATAAATTAGTTTTTCCCTGTCCATTTTCACCAACAAATATATTGAGGCGATCAGAAAAAGGTATTTGCAAAGGCTGCAAATTTCGAAAATTCGTAATTATAAGCTGACGAATTTTCACAGCAATTCTTTCTAAATCAAATTCTCATTGGCATAACAACATTTAAATAATCAGCATTATCGTGCGGGCGTAGAACACCGGGTGATAAATGATCATTCAGTTCAAACTCGACGTTGTCTTGTTCAATATTTTTCAAAACATCTTCAATGTAACGCGCATTAAAACCAATTTTTAGTTCTTGGCCTTTGTAGTTAATATCTAATTCTTCTTTCGCGTCTCCAAGCTCAGGATTATTCGAGGTAATTTCTAATTTACCCTCGGAAAAACTCATCAGAATGGCTTTTGATTTTTGATTAGCTAAAAGTGAAACTCGCTTTAAGCAAGATAGAATAGCTTCGCGGGGGACGATTATTTTATGATTTAACTTTTGGGGAATAAACTGCTGATAATTCGGATACTTTCCTTCGATTAATCGAATCATTAATATACTTGAGCCTGATTTTAAAATAAATTGAGAACCCTCAACCGCAATAAAAACATCTTCAACAGAGGATTCGATTAATTTTTTAATCTCAAACAGACCTTTTTTAGGAATGATGACTCCAATTTTTTCAGTGAAACTCAGTTCTTTAAAAGTTTTTTTAATCAAACTCAGGCGGTGGCCGTCTGTCGCAACCATCGTGATTTTATTTTTTTCATAAGATTCAAAAAAAACACCATTTAAATGATATCGTGTTTCATCATTTGAAACGCTGTAGATTGTCTTATCGATCATCATTTTGAATTCTGCAGCATTAATCTTAGAAAAATTTTCTGAACTGTATGTTGGAAAAACGGGATACTCGTCCGCAGCAACTCCAATGATCTTAGAAAGAAACTTTCCCTGTTTAATTTCTAACCAATTGTTTTCTTTTTTAATTAACTGCAGTGGGCCATCGAAAAGTTCTTTCGTTATTTCAAAAAGGCTCTTGGCGCTTACTGCAACCTTACCAGCTTCTTTAATTTGGCTTGGAGCTGTGTCGGTCAGGCTAACCTCTAGATCTGTTGCATAGGCCTTTAGCGCATTATTCTGAGTTTCAAGAAGAACATTGATCAATATGGGCATCGTATTTCTTTTTTCGACAATGTTTTGCGTTCTGCTTAATAAACTTAATAAGTCTTTTTTTTGTATCTCTATTTTCATTCTTCTTTTTCCTAATAATATTAATATATATAAATAGTAGTAGTAGTAGCGCCGTTGGTATTCTCAGTTTTAAACTAAGCGTTTGAAATTGTTAACCTTTCTTCGTGGAAAACTCAATCAAGATGCGCGTCTTTTTTCCCCATCAAAATGCGTATAAGTTTACCCACACTTCAATACACTAGGTTATCAACATTCGTTTCCACAATCCCCAATCAGAGACCTGTGATATTGTGGATGATACTAGTTAACTCATCAATATCATTCTTAAATTGAGGATCCTTACTTTGTAGAGAATCCACTTTCTCTAAGGAATTGATCACTGTCGTGTGATCTCTGCCTCCAAAAGAGCGCCCAATATCTACTAGTGATTTATCTAAAAACTTTTTGATTAAGTACATGGCAATTTGTCGCGGCACTACAATAGGTCGCGCGCGACTAGTTGATTTAATATCAGCAATTCGAATTTTATAATATTCGCAAACAATGCGCTGAATTTCTTCAATACTAATGGTGATTGTGTTTTCGTGATGAGCTAAAACTTTACGAGCCAGCTCAATATTAATGCTTAAACCTTGAAGTTCTGAATACATTTTAATTTTTTTTAAATTTCCTTCAAGTTCACGAATCGATTTTTTTGAAATTTTTGCAATATATTGAATGGTTTCTTCAGAAATTCGCAAATTAAAATTTTCAGATTTATACCTTAAAATAGCGATTCTTGTTTCTAGATCCGGCATCGTGATATCCGCAATTAAACCACGCTCAAGCCGTGTTCGAGACCGATCCTCTAAGTTAAGAATATCTTTTGGCATCCGGTCGCTGGCTAAAACAACCTGCTTTTTTCTTTCAATAAATGAATTGATCGTATGGAAAAACTCTTCCTGAACAGCTTGACCGCGCCCGATATACTGAACGTCATCAACAACTAAAATATCCGTATTATCACGGTATTTTTGGCGAAATTTATCCATTTCGTGACGACGAATCGCCGATACACACTCATTTAAAAAACGTTCTGCTGAAATATAAGTGATTCGTAAGTGTGAAAAATTGTTGCGAATTTCATTAGCCGCCGCATTGAGCAAGTGAGTTTTTCCCATTCCCGATGGCCCATATATAAAGAGGGGATTGTAGTCTTCAGCACCAGGGTTTCGGGATACATTGTAGGTGGCCGCATGGGCAAATTCCGAATTTTTTCCAACAACAAAGGTCGAAAATGTGAACTCAGGATGTAACGTTTCCGAAAGCTTTGGGTTATGAGTGGCTGCTGGTGGAACAACCTGAAAAACTTGATCGGCATTTTGCATAACATCTTGTAAAGATGTATTATAATCTTCAGCTACTTTTCCCGTGACTACGAATTCAACCGATGTCGGTAAATTAGAAAGGCTAGCTAGTTCCAGCGCGATTTTATCTTTTAGATGTTCATTGACGTAAAAAAAGAAAAACTGATTAGGCACACCGAGAGTTATTTTCATGGCGCCGTCATTTTTTTCAGTGCGGATTAAATCGATGGGGTCTAGCCAATTCTCTAACAGTTTGTTGGCGCCATTTTTATTCTTCATCGAGGATTTGATTTGTGTCCAAAACGAACTATTGATTTCCATGATCCCCCTCTGGACTTGAATTCATTAACAATAGGATTCGTACTTATCAACAGTTGACCACTATGCCGCAATGTGCTTTATATTTAATTCACATAAACTACGTGTGCTTAAATGTTGTACAATTGACGTGAATGACGTCGTAAGAAGTAACTTAGAAGACTGGTTAAACGCTAGTTATATAGAGGTGTAAAATGAAAAGAACTTATCAACCCAGCAATCGTCGTCGTAAAAAAACTCACGGTTTTCGCGCTCGTATGGCGACGAAAGATGGCCAAAAAATATTATCTCGTCGACGCTCTAAAGGTCGTAAACGCATAGCTATTGTTGCTGGTGGCAAGTAAACCGAAACCGCTTACGAGATCGTCTGACTACACTCAAATTGCAAAACTCGGCAGAAGATTAAAACCAGCACCTTGGATTCACCTGAATATTTTAGCTTCTGACGACCTGCAGTCTTATTGTGGCATTACGGTTTCTGGTAAAGTGGGACCGTCTGTTATTCGTAACAGGCTTAAACGATGGGTGCGTAACTGTGTTCGTTCAGAAAAATGGCCAGATCAGTTTATTGCAAAAAAAGTCGTCTTTGTGTTTCGACCGCAATCAAATGAAAGCTTTTATAAGCAGCTCAAATTTAAACAATTTGTTGAGGTTTATCGTAAGCTCTAAAACTTTAAATATTTTCTTTAAAGGTGCTGTCGTTTTTTATCAAAGCACACTCTCTCATTTTCTGGGCGGTAATTGCCGTTATTATCCAAGCTGCTCGTGTTATGCGAAAGAAGCTTTCGACAATTATCCAATCGGCGAATCTTTAAGCTTAGTTTTTAAACGAGTTGTAAGCTGTCATCCACTGAGTCAAAAAAGTTTCTATGATCCTGTGCCGATTAATTATAATAATTTAAGTCATCGAGGCCTATGTGAACACGCAAAATGAATCTCCTTTCAATAACCCCAAATTTCTAGTTGCCATTGTCGCTACCTTTTTAGGTTTGTGGGGCTGGCAGTATTATATGAATAAGACGTATCCTCCGATTATTGCGACCCCAAAAGTAGCGGCCCCGTTGGGCGCTGCCGTCGCCACGAATTCTGCCACAACCGCGGCTTCTGCAACGGCTGTGGTAAAACCAACTGAGGAAAAACTTTTTAATTACCAAGATGAAAATGTCAGCTGGGTTATTTCTTCAAGCGGATTAGGACTTAAATCATTCGAGCTTAAAAAATATAAAGACCGTAGCAATAAACAGGTAGAGTTTTCGTCGGATAAAATTTTTAGTTTGATCGTAAACAATCAAAAAGTTTTATTTTCAGTCACGGCCGTTTCAGACACTGAGTTTAAGGGTGAAGCCGTTGTAGATGGTAAAAAAATCACGCGTATTTTAAAATATGATAAAAACAAGATGTCTTTCGATTCAAAAACAGAATTTGAGCGCGGAATTCCCGCAATCTCTTTTGCTGTTGAGGATAAAAAATTAGTTTCGACAGGTTCGTCTTACTTTATGCCGTCATTTGATCGCCAAGAATTTTTATTTCGCGAAGGCGACAAGGTTAAAACTGAGCCAATCTCTGCAGTTAAAGAAGGCGAGTCATTGAACAAGTCTGCAGCCGTTGTTTCCCTAGCTTCCATTGGAACTCAGTACTTTACGATGGCTATGGTTGATAAGTCGGAAACCGCCCCGTCTTTAGCGATGGTCGTTCAAGGCCACGATGCAAAAATAGTTGCGACTTACGATTTAAGTAATTCACAAGTAACTAGTCTTAAGCAGATTTATTATGTGGGCGCAAAAAGCACAGATACCTTAAAGCAGATTGATCCCTTAATGCCAGAAGTAATGGATCTTGGAGTTTTCGCTTTTATTGCAAAACCGCTTATGGTTCTTATGAGATTATTGCATCAAATCTTAGGAAACTGGGGCTTGGCCATTATTGGCTTAACTTTGATTGTGCGCTTGGTGCTTTTACCATTTAATATTATGTCTTTTCGATCTTCGCGATCGATGCAAAAAATTCAACCTCTTCTTAAAGAAATTCGTGAGCGTTACAAAAGCGATCCCCTGAAGGTCAACAAGGAAACGATGGCCTTAATGAAAGAGCATAAGGCAAATCCACTGAGTGGTTGCTTACCGATGCTGATTCAAATTCCAATATTTTTTGCACTTTGGAAAACAATTGGCTCTAGCGTGGAAATCTATCAGCAGCCTTTTTTCGGTTGGATAACAGATTTAAGTTCGAAGGACCCACTTTTTATAATTCCGGTATTAATGGGCATTACGATGTTTTTTCAACAGAAACTAACACCGACAACAATGGATCCCGCACAACAGAAAATTTTAAACTTCATGCCGATTATTTTTACCGTTTTTATGGTCAGTCTTCCAAGCGGACTAACGCTTTATAATTTTGTCAGCGCTTTATTCGGGGTTACACAACAGTATTTTTTATTAAAAGATAGATCAGCTAAGGCTGCATAGAGAGGATGTTTTATGGCGGGATTTTTCAGTAAACTTTTCGGGGGCGGAAAGAAAGAAGATTTAGAATCTATAGTTGAAGCCACGCTAAACGGTATTTTAGAAAAAGGCGCGTTTGATTTATCATATGAGCTTAATTTAGAAAAAAAGGATGATGTGACTGAGGTCCGCATAGAGTTTTCGGGGGGCGACGAAGCGCTTCTGAAAGACTATAAAGGTCAACTGATGGATGCCATTCAGCTGATTGTAAAGCGGGTTACCCAGCACCACTTCGCTGACGTCATCACAAATGTGACGGTTGATTGTGGTGGCTTTCGTCAAGAATCAGAAGCTGCTTTGATCGAGCGTGCTGAACATTTAAAAAAGATAGCCATTGAACAAGGCAAGTCCGTTTATTACCGCGCTCTTCCGCCGAAAGAGCGAAAGATAGTTCATCAATATTTGGCTCAAGATGCTCGCGTGAAGACAAGATCTTTTGGCGACGGTCTTTATAAGAAAATAAAAATATTCCCTGCGAAAAACGCGGGAACCGAGGCTGGCGAAGACGCGGCTTCCGAAGAAAACTAAATCTAAGGACTTCATACGTGCGGAATCGAAGTGAACAAACCATTTGTGCTGTTTCGACTCCGCAGGGATTAGGCGGCCTTGCCGTCATTCGCGTCAGCGGTCCCGAGGCTTTAAAAAATTGTCAAAAATTAGCACCAAGCTTAAAAGCTAAAGAAATTAAAACCCACCACACTTATTTTACTAAAATTTATGATGAAAACAAAGACCCCGTCGACGAGGTTGTCATTTCTTTTTTTGCTGAAGGTAAATCATTTACCGGCGAAGAGGTCGTTGAAATTTCTTGTCACGGCAGCGAATATATCACCTCGAAGATAATTGATTTGTTGGTTGATGGTAGCTGTGTGCTAGCTGAAAAAGGCGAGTTCACGTACCGCGCGTTTATGAATAATCGCATTGATTTAGTTCAGGCCGAAGCTGTGTTGTCCATGATTGAAAGCCAAAACAAAGCCTCGGCCCGAATCGCCTTACGGCAGTTGCAGGGATTAACGTCGAAAAGATTTGAGGTTTTAGAAAATGATCTCACGTGGTGTTTGGCTCATATCGAGGCCTCAATTGACTTCTCAACCGAAGGCCTAGAGGTTGTCGATCCCGTTATTCTACTACTAAAGCTGAAACAGATTCGCACCGAGCTTGAAAAGCTAGCGCTTTCCTATCGCTCGGGTCGCTTGATTAAAGAGGGAATTAAGGTAGTTCTGTTAGGCAGGCCAAACGCGGG
>JAYTHR010000492.1:0-2859 GCA_043732425.1 Bdellovibrionales bacterium | reverse complement strand
TCTGAATTTTGAGTCAAAAGACGAAAGTCTTCTTGATTTTTGATCTGCTTCTGTCGATCAATTTCTATGGGATTTCTATTTTTTACGAGCATTTTTTTCTATACGCTATTTAGCTTTTCGTGGCAGTACGATTTTAAGCCTTTAACCAAATATAACGGCGCCGATCTTTTTGAAATTGCGGCAGAGTTAAATAACAGTTCTTTTGCCGATTTAGATTTAGCTCGCGCTGGACATTTTGGCGGATTTTCTTTTGATCAAATCTTTGTAAATCGTCAAAATGAGAAAGTTTTCGCTGTCGTCATTTTCGATTTAATTGCGCCCATAAAAAATAAAATTTTCGAGCTTGGTCTGGAAGAAGTCATTTGCCATTCAACTACGGCTACGGGTCGACCGTTTGCTTTGTATCTATCTGACCGAAAGTTCGCTCGAGAAATTTCATACTGTCAGACGAGACCTGGTCGCGGACAACAACAAAGTTCCTGGCGAAAGCAATTATGGCAGCAATTTATTCCAGCAGCAGAAGCGGCCAATTGTAACTCCATTCCTGATTTAACGAAAACGGCTCTGCAGGGGCGTGCTGTCATTGCTGAAAAGCGCGATTGGATTTTGCAAAAAATGGGAACTTGTCTGACGCAAGGATTAGCGGGCGTAACTGAAGTGGGCGTAGAAATTAGCAAATGGATCCATAATCCGGAAAAATTGTGGCAGGACGTCTCGCGAGAAGCGCAAGCACTGAAAAACTTTGTTTTAAATATTTCAAGCGAAGTACAAAGTTTAATTCGCGAGTTCAGTCTTCTGGACAGCGAACTGATGATCGGTGCCGTCTGTAAACTGGGAACCGAAGTGCTAGTCACCGGATTGCTCACTGGCGGAGCCATCGGGCTAGTTACAAAAATGTCATTAGCAATGACAAAGTTAACTCTGCGGTTGAAAAATTTGAACGGTTTATTCACAAAGCTTTCAGAACTTAAGAAAACGGGGCGCATCGATCTTGCCAATGGGGTACTTAACTGTGAAATTTAATTTGAGTTTCTTAGGATTCGCAGTTATTTTAATTTTGCAATTATTTGCTTCTGAGGTGAAGGCTTCTTTTTCTTGTCGTATGACGAAGCTGTTGGCCGAGAAATCTTTAGCCGATAATCCAGAATTTTGGAGCGACTTTGCTAAACTCAAACATACGGATCAAGAGCTTGAAAGTTTAATTCGCAAGTATGCGCCCGAGTTATTACAGTCATCACCCGAAAAACTGGCGGTGAGTCCCAAACGAATTCCGTTTCAAGTGCATCACGGAGCTGAGCGGGCCTTAGGGAAAAATAAAAATGGCAAGATCTATAAAAAATATGAAGAATTTTTAGATTTAATGACTGACCCTAAAAGGGGACTAAAAGATATCAGCACCACGGCGCCTGGTGCCAACGCCGAGGGAGTTAAGTCTGGCTGGCATCATAAAACCTTACTCGAGGATAAAAATAAACATACCGTGCGCTTAGATAGTGGGACTCGTGTTTTATTTGAAATAAGAGATGGTGAATTGCATATTTTAGATATCGGTAATCATGTGACACATTAGCTTAAGGGCTTTGAGTTTTAATAAATTTGAGAAATAATTTCCCCAAGACTTCTTTCTGGCCACTGATATAGCTAAGAACTTGAAAGTGTTTTTCGTCATTAAGCTCAAGAAATGCGGTGATAATTTTTTGTGTTTCTAAATGCTTTTGAAAATTTAAAGATTGTTGAAGATCGACGAGCTCGTCTTTTTCTGAATGAACAATCAGCCAGGGTTGATGGCTTTTAAAAGCTAATCGTGACGGAGACGCTTCGGCCCAAAGATTTTTACTGCCAAAGGCTGAGGCTAAAAACTGCGCCTCGTAGGCGAGCCACTTTTCTGCTAAATGGGGTAAGTCATATATTCCCTCTAAACCAATAAAGCCTTGAATTTCTGGAATTTGAAGCTGTGTAGCTCAGAACGCAATCATGTGCGCGCTCGTTGAATGACCTACTAAATAAATTTTCTTAGTATTGCAGTTTTTTACACGGGCTGAAATTATTTTTTATAAAGCTGACTGAAGTTGTTGAAAGGGAACGGGGTGTTTGGTCTGCGGCGCTAAACTGTAGTGTAAGATAGCGACGCACAGTTTATGAGTAACCAGGTCTTCAGCTAAAGTTTTGTTGTCTGACTTGTCGCCACTGACCCAGGCGCTGCCGTGAACAAAAACAATGATTGGTGATTTGGCTTCAGTTGCGGGGTACCAATCATAGTTTTGCGCCAACACGGCACGGTAGTTTTTTAGTAGAATGAGTAATAAAAATTTTCTGCGTACTAAACTTTTCCGAACGAAACTGAAGTCTTTTGCGCGATTTTCTGGGCTAACAAATGGACCGCTTTTTCGAGTTCCATTTTATCGCTTGTGGAAAAGCGCGATAGTAATGGCGAATCAATGTCAAACACGCCAACGCAGCTGCCGTCCACAATCAGGGGAATAACCAGTTCAGACTTAGACCGGGAATCACAGCGGATATGACCAGGAAATTGATCCACGTCATCCACGATCAGACTTTTTTTGTTCACAAACGCCGTGCCGCAGACACCGCGACCGAAGGGAATTTCCATGCAGGCGGGTTTGCCACAGAAAGGACCCAAACGAAGTGTGTAGCCGTCCGTTAAGTAAAATCCGACCCAATTCACATCTTCTACAGCCGCGTAAAGATAAGAGCTAAAATTGGCTAAGTCCGACAGCCAATATCCCGAAAGATACGCTTCAAGTTCTTGAAAATCTAATTTCAGTGCTGACAAAATTCCCCCCAATTAAAAAGCCCCAAGCCGTATCCTTAAGTCAGTCGCTAAAAAAGGTCAAACAG